>JBQMQB010000061.1:0-10016 GCA_052172715.1 Giesbergeria sp.
GGCTGATGCCCATCTGCTGCAGGTAGTTCTGCATGGCCTGCGTGGTGTAGGGCATTTGCGTCGTTTGGTCGCCCGTGCCGTCAAGACCTACCACCAGGCCATAGCCTGTGAGCTGGTTGCTGCGCACGCCTTGCACAGCGGCCACTTCCTTGATGCGCAGCGCCTGCGCTGGGAATGCAGCGGCGAGTGCCAGGAGACCAGCGCAAATCGCGGTCCAGGGCATGCGAAGAAGGGGTAGGCGCACGAAGCTCATGGCCCGATTGTGTGGCGTACTGCGACAAACTAAAGCGCAATAAAGGCCTGCTTCACCCACCATTTGCCGCGGCCGAGCGCAGTACCTACAGTGCCGAAAAAAACAAGCAAAAATAGCCTCTAACGCTTATATGGAAAGCGCGAGAAGCTATCAGTTTTGAAGTTTTTAGAGGAGCGGAAGGTCGCGCTTCAGCGCTGTGCCAGAGGCGCAGAAGCGGGCCTGCTCGCTCTCAGAATGGCGTAGCCGAATTGAAGAATCGCCCCAGCCAACCGGTGACTTGGGCTTCACCCTGCGCGCCGCGCCCGCGCGACTGAATGCGCACGTTCGCCACCTGGGTGGAGTTCACGATGCTGCCCGGTTGCAGGGTGCGCGGGTCTACCGTGCCCGAGAAGCGCAATACGTCTACGTTTTCGTTCACGCCGATCTGTTTTTCGCCCGTGACCACCAGGTGGCCATTGGGCAGTACCTGCACCACGGTGGAGGTGATTGAGCCAGTGAAGGTGTTGGCGCTCTCGGTGCCGCCCTTGCCTGCAAAGGTGTTGCTCGATTTGGCTCCGAGCTTGGTCTTGTCGGTAAAGGTGCTGCCTACGAAAGGCAGAGCGGTGATGCCAGCTTCCACCCCCGAGTTGCGATCCACTGTGGACGATGACTTCTGGCTGGCGGTGATGTTTTCGACGATGACCACGGTCACGTTGTCGCCCACCATGCGGGCGCGCCGGTCTTCGAAAGCGGGCCGGTAGCTGGCCGTGTGGAAGAGGCTGCCTGTGGCCGGCCCTTGCACCTGGGGTTGGGGCGCGATCTGCGGAGGTGTGGTGGGCACAATATCCACCGGCGGTGTGGGTGACAGGCTGGCGCAGCCGCCCAGAAACAGTGCGAGCATGGCGCCTGCACAGCGAACAACGCCCGTGAAAGAGGAGGAGTAAGTAGCGAAGCGCATGGCGGCGGTCCTGGGTGGGGGTGTCAAAGCTGGGCCAGCTTGGCCAGCATCTGGTCGGAGGTTTGCACCGCCTTGGAATTCATCTCGTAGGCGCGCTGGGTCTGGATCATGCTGACCAGCTCCTGCACGACGTTGACGTTGGAGGTCTCCAGATAGCCTTGCACCACGGTGCCCAGGCCGTTGGTGCCTGGTGTGCCCTGTGTGGGCTGTCCGGAGGCGGCGGTTTCGATGTAGAGGTTCTCGCCACGCGGCTCCAGGCCGGGCGGGTTGATGAAGCTTGCCATGGCAAGGTTGCCCAGCGGCTGCGGCGCCGTGTTGCCAGGCAGCAGCGCAGAGACGGAGCCATCCTGGCTGATGCTGATTGCCGTGGCGCTGGGCGGAATGGTGATGCCGTTGGCCACTGGCAAGCCGCCAGAGGTGACGAGGCGTCCCTGCGCATCGACCTGAAAGGATCCGTCGCGTGTGTAGCCTGCGGTGCCGTCTGGCATCGTCACCTGGAAAAAGCCGTTGCCCTTGATGGCGACGTCCAGGTTGTTGTTGGACTGCTGCAGACCGCCTTGCAGGAAGTTGCGGCTGGTGGCCACGGTGCGCACGCCAAGGCCCAGGTGAAGGCCTGTGGGCAACTGGTTTTGCTCGGTCGTCTGGCTGCCAACCTGGCGCAGGTTCTGGTAGATCAGATCCTGGAATACGGCGCTGGCGCGCTTGTAGCCGGTGGTGGAGACGTTGGCGAGGTTGTGCGAGATGACGTCCAGCTGCGTCTGCTGCGCTTCCATGCCGGTCTTGGCGATCCAGAGGGAATTGATCATGGGGGCTCCTTCGCTGCTGGGCGCGCCGCGCTCAGCCGTTGAGGCTCAGCAACTGGCTGGCCGATTTGTCGTTGGTCTCTGCGGTGCTCAGCAACCGCATTTGCTGCTCGAACTGGCGTGAGGCGGCAATCATCCCGACCATGCTTTCCACCGGGTTCACGTTCGAACCCTCCAATGCGCCGGCCATCAGGCGGGCGTTGGCATCCTGCGGCACAGGATCTCCCGAGCGCGCACGAAAGAGACCGTCGTCGCTGCGCACCAGCGGGTCTTCTGGTGTGGGTGTGGCCAGCTTCAGCCGACCGATGGCAGAGGGCGGTTGCCCGGCGACCTTGGCCGTGATGGTGCCATCTGAGCCGAGCGACACCTCGGCGCCCGGTGGTACGTCAATGGGCGATCCGCCGTCCGAGAGCACCGGCAGGCCAGTGCCAGTCAGCATCTGCCCGTTGGCGTTCACTTCGAAGGCACCGCTGCGGGTGTAGGCCTCGGTGCCGTCAAGCCCTTGCACGGCAAACCAGGTGTTGCCGGCAGCCATAGCGTCCAGACTGCGGCCAGTGCGCTGCACTGCCCCGGGGGTGTCGCGGTAGCCGGAGGTGGCTTCCAGCGCGAACACGCGTGTGCTGGCGCCATCGCCCTGCAGAGGAACCGAGCGAAAGGTCGAGAGCTCGGCGCGAAAACCTGTGGTGGAGGCGTTCGCCAAGTTGTTGGACAGCACCGACTGCCGCTGCGCGGCGGCGTTGGCGCCCGTCATGGCGGTGTAAATCATGTGGTCCATAGGGCCTCCCAGGTGTCAGTCGTTCAAATCAGCGCAGGTTCACGAGCGTGGACATGATCTGATCCTGCGTCTTGATGGTTTGCGCGTTCGCCTGGTAGGTGCGCTGCGCGGTCATCATGTTGACCAGCTCTGCGGTCAGGTCGACGTTCGAGTCTTCGAGAGCACCGGCGCGCAGCAGGCCCATGTTTCCCGCTCCCGGCTTGCCGATCACCGGCGACCCGGAGTCGTTGGTTTCCACCCAGTTGTTGCCGCCTACAGGAGCCAGGCCTTGCGGATTGCGGAAGTTGGCCAGTGCCACCTGGGCCTCTGCACGTGTGACGCCGTTGGAGTAGCTCGCCATCACCATGCCGTCGTTGGCAATGTTGATGCCGGTGAGTTCGCCGGAGGCGTAGCCATCCTGCGTGAGGTCGGCCACGGAAAACTTGGCGCCAAACTGGGTGGCCTTGGAAAGGTCGACAGTCACTGGCCACGGTGCAGGTGGGTTGTTGGGGTTGGTCGAAATAGGGTCGACGGTGATTGTGAGCGGCACGGTGCTGGCGCCCGCATCGTATTTGCCATTGGCGTCGAAGGCGATGTTGCCTAGGTTGTTGGCAACTACGGGTGGCACGGCAGTCGGATCGTCGAGCCCGTCCCAGACCTCCCACGTATTCGCAGTCGAAGTTTTGACAAAGTAGAGGCTGACCGGCACGGCAACCCCCTGGCTGTCGTATACGTTGATCGAGGTGCCGTAGGTGGAGCGGGGGGTGGGCGGCACGGTGACTGCAGCGTCTTTGGCGCGCGCGTCGAGGTTCACCACTGCGTTCACGTTCACCGTCTGCTTGGCTTGAATGGGCGCGCCCGTGGGAAAGCTCAGCGGCACTGGAGCGGAAGTACCTGCGCCCGTACTGCCGTCTACTTTGAATCCCATCACGTGGGCGCCGCCGTTGGTCACCAAGTCACCCGCCTTGTCGAGCTTGAAGTTGCCGGCGCGCGTATAGGCGGGAGAGCCGTCAGGCTGTTGCAGGCGGAAGAATCCGCCGCCGTTGATGGCCACGTCGAGGTTGTTGCCGGTGATGGTGATGTTGCCTTGCGAAAACTGCTGTGCAACCCCCGCCACTTCGACGCCAATGCCGGCATTGCTGCCTCCGGCGGCACCGATGGAGGAGGCCACGATGTCGGCGAACTCCCCTCGTGACCCCTTGAAGCCGGTCGTGTTGGAGTTGGCGATGTTGTGGCCAATGATGTCCAGGTTCTTGCTGGCGGCGTTGAGGCCGGAGAGTCCTTGTTGAAAGCCCATGGTGTGCTCCTGAGAAAAAGTAGGAAAGGCGTTAGAGGATGGCTTTGATGGAGCTGTAGCTGGCGGTGCCGCCGCGCGAGAGCTGAAAGGTGAGCGCGCCGTTGTCCACGCTCACCGCCACCACTTTGTCGGTAGAAAGAGGCACAGCTTCCACTGCGCTTTCGCCATTGGCCGCCAGTACCTTGAACCGGAATGGACCGTCGGGTGCGGTATCCCCCGCTTGCCATTCGAAGTTGTAGCGGCCTGCCTTCAGGGCGCCGAGATTGACGGTGCCCACTTCCTTGTTGCTGGCATCAACAATCTGCACTTGCACGTCTGCAGCGGAACCGGCCAAGTCAAACGCCGCGCCGCCCTTCTTCGTGGTGCTGTCAAACTCCAATGAGTTGTCGGCGATGAGCACTTCACGCCCCACCATCGCTCCACCCTGCATCAACTGCTGCGCAGCAAACTGACTTGACAGTCCTTTTACGGTCTCATTGAGTTGCTGAATACCGGTGACTGTGTTGATCTGCGCAATCTGCGACGTCATTTGCGCGTTGTCCATCGGATTCATCGGATCCTGGTTGTTGAGCTGTGCGACCAGGAGTTTGAGAAAACGGTCCTGCGCCGCTGCGGGGTTGTCTGCTGCGTTGGCCTTGGCGGAGCCCGCACTGGCATCCAGTACGTTGGAAGGGGCTGATGTGGCACTGGTGATCATGGTGAGACTCCCGTTCATTGGCCCATTTGCAGGGTTTTGAGCAGCAAGGTCTTTGCGGTGTTCATGACCTCGACGTTGTTCTGGTACGAGCGTGAGGCGGAAATCATGTTGACCATTTCCTCCACTGCATTGACGTTGGAGTGCGTGACGTAGCCGTCGACGTCGGCAAGCGGGTTGCTTGGGTCGTGCACCTTGCGGCCTGGGAGGTCGCTTTCTTGAATGCCAGTGACTTTGACTCCAGCGGCGTTGTCGTTGCCCATAGCCTGCGTCTGGAAGACCACCTGGCGTGCCTTGTAGGCTTTGCCGTCGGGTCCGGCGACGGCATCCACGTTGGCCAAGTTGCTGGCCACCACATTGAGGCGCTGCGCCTGGGCACTGACGGCGCTGGACGAGACGTTGAATATGGAGAACATCGACATGGCGTACCTCGTGATGGCTTACTGGCCTTGAATGGCGCTGAGCATGGTCTTGGCCTGGCCGTTGATGAAGCGCAGCGTAGCCTCGTAGCGCACCGCGTTGTCCATGAATGCAGCACGCTCTCGGTCCATATCTACGCTGTTGTTGTCCAGCGATGGCTGTGTCTGTACGGCGTAACCCACGGTGCTGCGTTCGGAAATTTCTGACAGTGGGATATGCCCCGCGTTGGTTGTGCCGTAACTTCCCGCACGGGTCTCTTTGCTGACCGACATCGTGCTGTTGCCGCCCGTGGCGGCCGTCAGCGCGTCGGCAAACTTCATGTCACGCGCTACATAGCCAGGGGTGTCAGCGTTGGCAATGTTGCTGGCAAGAAGACGCTGGCGCTCGGCACGCAGCGTCAGCGCGTGGCCTTGGAAGTCGAGCCGGTTGGTCATTTTGTCAAGCATGTTGTGCCTCACACCTGGTTGTCATAAGCGCCGGGCACATAGCTTGCGGCGTGGGTTGATTATGGAAACGCAGGCAATTTCCTAAAGTGGAAAGAACGCCGCTTTGGCTGCGTAGTTCGGTGCTTCAGGTGTGCACCGTCTGCCTATAGTGCGAGGGGTGAAATGGCCTGCAAAAGAGCAGCCGTGCTTTGAAGGAGAATCCTATGCACCCCCCGCTTTCGACCCCTCAAAGATGCCTGCGTCTGCTGCGCGGTTTGGCCGTTGCGCTGCTCTCGGTGGCTGTTGCGCCTGCGGTGTGGGCGCAAGACGCTTCTGAGCTGTCCAAAATCACCCAGAACTGGATAGACAGCAGCCTGCACACAGGCGCAGCTGCCGAGCTGCCGCTGCGCATGGAGGTTGAGGTCGGCGAGCTGGACCCGCGTCTTCGCCTGGCGCCGTGCGCGCGTATAGAGCCCTATTTGCCCGCTGGATCCCGGCTCTGGGGGCGAACGCGCCTGGGGCTGCGCTGTGCGGAAGGTGCTACGCGATGGAACGTCTTTCTTCCTGTCACGGTCAAGGCGTTTGGCCAGGCCTGGGTGCTGACGGGGAACGTATCCACAGGGGCAGTGCTGGCGGAGGGCGATGCCATGCAAGCGGAGGTGGATTGGGCCGCTGACCTAAGCTCGGTGCTGGCCGATCCGGCGCTGTGGGTGGGGCAGGTGGCGGCGCGGCCCTTGCAGGCGGGTCAGGCGCTGCGCCAGGCAATGGTGCGTGCGCCCAAATTGTTCCAAGCTGGCGCTCAGGTGCGGGTGTCTGCGCAGGGCGTGGGCTATGCTGTGAGCGCGGGCGGACAGGCTTTGAGTGCGGGCAGCAGCGGACAGACTGTCCGCGTCCGAATGGATAATGGCAAGGTTATAACCGGCGTTGTTAATGAAGATGGAACAATTACGGTGAACCTGTAGTGCGATTTCTCCACTTAGTCCTAAAGTCTCTCGCAAAGGGGTCGAAAACATTCCTACCGGTCCCCAACATTCAGGGGACATGGAGAGGGCAATGAAAATAGGTCAGACACCAGAACTCACAGGCGCAGTAGCGCAGTCGAACGCCTCCAAACAGGCAAAGACAGCCGCGCCGCAAGAGGGCACAAAAGCCGCTGTTGCTTCGGCTGGCGCTGGGGCAGGCGTGGCTGTCACACTCTCACGCAGTGCGCGGAGCATTGAGCAAAGCAGCCGCACTTCGTCTGATTTCGACGCGGGTCGGGTCAAAGCAGTGCGCAGTGCGATCGAAAGCGGCACCTTCAAGGTGGATGCAGGCGCCATCGCCGACAAAATGCTCGCCAATGCCGAGGAAATTATTGGTCACTCGCGGGGATAATGGCTTTTTGTTCCTCCCGCGCTTGCGAATAGCCTGCCGCCAACTTTCATGAGCAGTTCCAACCCACTCGAAACATCGCTGGCAGAAGTGGAGAGCTTGTTGGCCAAAGTGGGCAAGGCTTTGGAGAATTTTCAAGCAGACGATTTGCAACAGGCGAGCACCAAACTGCGTGATGCGGCATTGCATTTCTCCCAAGTTCTGGATACCCATCGCGCAGAAGCACTTGCGCCGGCCATTGCGGTGCGCGTGCGTACGGTGGGCGCACGCCTAGCGAGCCAGCGCGATGGTTTGGCGCGCCTTGCGACACTGGTGGACAAACAAGTTGCTACGGTACTGCCTCACCAAGCGCCACCGTCGACTTACGGGCCAAGAGCAGTGGGGCAAGGTGTTGGAGTTGCGCGTATTTACAAGTCTGCGGGCTAGGGTGGCTGCAACGCACGCAATTAAAAAAGGGCGCATAGCGCCCTTTTTTAATTGCAGTTTGCAAAACTAATGGCTGCGCATCTTGGCCCGTAGGCGCGCGATCGACTGGCTGTGTAACTGGCAAACACGCGATTCGGTGACGCCAAGGACTGCGGCAATTTCCTTCAGGTTCATGTCCTGCTCGTAGTACATGCCCATGATGAATTTTTCGCGCTCTGGCAGGGCTTCTATGGCAGCCACCAGAGAGCTGCGCAGGCGCTGGTCGCGCAGCATCGCCATGGGGTCTTCCTGGGCGTCGGCCGTTTCATGGCGTTCCAAGAAACCTTCACCGTCTTCACCGTCGCCCCGGGTCATGTCTTCCAGGTACACCAGCTGCGTACCGCGAACCTTGCTCAGTAGATTTTGGTAATCGACCAGAGACATGTCCAGCTCTGCGGCGATTTCAGATTCCAGGGGGCTGCGTCCCAGCTTCTGCTCCAACCGCTGGACCGCTTTCTCAATGTCTTTCTGGCTCTTGCGCGAGCTGCGGGACATCCAGTCGGTCTCGCGCAGCTCGTCTAGCATGGCGCCGCGAATGCGCTGGGTGGCAAAGGTCTCGAACTGCACGCCCTGGGTCGCCTCGAAACGTGTCAATGCTTCGGACAAACCAATCATGCCGACCTGAATCAGGTCGTCAATTTCCACATTGGCGGGCAGCTTGGCGATCATGTGGTGCGCCAAGCGCCGTACCAAGGGCACGTGCTGGCGAATCAGCGCATCGCGGTCGAGCTGTCCTTTTGCGGTGTAGGTCACTTCAGTGGCTCGTGGCAAAGTGCGGGGCGCGGGAGGCGCCACGGGACGATGGTAGCGCAGCGTACGCCTCTTCGGGAACAATGGCTTGCGCGTTTTCAAGAAGTTCAAGCGCCAGGCGTTGCAAATCTGCAGGTCGATCCGGATCCATGGCAAGCGTGCGGGGTGGCTGGCCCAGGTGTTTGGCGGCGCACGCGCGCAGCGCGCGCAGTTGTCGGTGCGCGCCAGCGCGCTGCGTCTGGCCACGCGCCAAGCTCACCACCGTGGCCGCGAGCCCCGTCTCCAGAGCGAGCCATTTGATGTCTTTGTAGGCTCTCATGACGCCGCCTTCACCGTCTTCGAGCAAAAGCAGGGGCGATGCAGCGGACCCCGCCATGAGGCTGGCCGCGAGCACTGGCATGGGTGCATACAGCACGACCACGGCATAGCGGCGCAGCAGAGGTTCCAATCTGTGCAGTGGCGCTGCGCCGATACGCTCGCCCCGTGGGTCCAGTGCTGCGAGTCCGCGCGCGGCAGGAAGCACCGCCAGCGATTGCTCGCTCTGCGTCGAGACACCCATGGGGGCGTCAATCCGAAAATTGTGTTCAATCAGGTCGACAAGCCCTGGTGATTCATTGGTTTCGCTGGTCGACCCATCCAGTACGACAGTGGGATAGCCCAGGCCCTGCAGGTGCATGCAGATGGCCCACAGCATTTCGAGGGAACGGCCCCCCGGAATACTGGCGACTGAAATCAGCCGCAAAGCATCCTGTTGAGCCCGACCGTACAGGCTGCTGCCTTGGTGCATGCCGAATTCAAGCATCGACGAGACCTCGCTCACGTGTGTGGTCAGGGCTGTGCGAAAAGAAGAAATTCAGTTCTTCGGCCTTGGGGTCAAATGGAGAACGGGCCTGCGAGCGCATGGATGTGGCCACCAAGGCGCGGGCGTCTGCCGTTTCCCAGTCTTCGGGCACCCGTTGCCCGTTGGTCACACCGCGCAGCAGAAGCTGGTGGCGGATCAGTGCATCCAGCGCGGGGCCGAGCTTCACAGCTTCGTCCACCTTGGTAAGAATCGCTTGCTGGGCGCCCGCTGTCTTGAACGCCATCATCGTGTCGTCCAGCGTGTCACCATGGCTGCCCGCGTTGAGTACGAGAAGCCGTTGAATCTCGGGCAGATTGAGCACATCGAGCATGTCGCGGCGGCGCGGGTCACGCGGCGCAACACCCGTAGTGTCAATGAGCACCATTTTTTTGCTGCTGAGCAGGCCAAGCAAATCTTGCAAGGCTGCTTGGTCGTGCGCCAGATGCGCCACGATGCCGAGCATGCGGCCGTAGCTGCGCAACTGCTCGTGCGCGCCCACACGGTAGGTATCGAGTGTGATGAGGCCGACGCTGGCAGGGCCGTGTATGCGTGCGCACAGGGCGGCGAGCTTGGCGGTGGTCGTGGTTTTCCCTACACCGGTCGAACCTACCAGAGCATACGTACCGCCTTGCTCGTACAGGGGTTGCATGGTGGCATCGGTCTTGAGGTTGCGCTCCAGCACTTCCATCAGCCAGCGCACAGAATCGGCAGCGTCAAGCTCGTCTGGCAGGCGTTCAAGAATGGTGCGCGCGAGTGCTGGGGAGTAGCCGCCGCGGATCATCTTGAGCATCAGGTTCGATTGGATCGGGTTTTGTCGCGCCTGGCCCAACCACGACAGCGTGTTGAATCGGTCTTCGATCAGCTCCTTCATGGCCTGCAACTCGTGCATCAGGCCTTGTTGGCTGGAAAGAGTCGGGGTGGGTGCCACGGCGGGTGCTTCGCGGCGCACGCGCGGTGCGCTCGCGGCTACAGACGGTTTCAGGGGGTTGTGGCGCGGGACAGGGGT
>JBQMQB010000062.1:0-9774 GCA_052172715.1 Giesbergeria sp.
GCGCCATTGGTTTCGATTTCCAAGACCAATTTGTCCAAGTCGGTACGCTGCTCAACGCGGGCACTCTCGACCGTGTAGCTGACACGCTTGATGGGTGAAAAAGAGGCATCCAATACAATACGACCAATGGATTTGGTCGCCTCGTCGCCGTAGCGGCGCTGGTTGCCTGGCACGTAGCCGCGGCCCTTTTCCACCTTGATCTGCATGTCGAGCTTACCGCCTTGCGACAGGTGCGCGATCACGTGATCAGGATTGACAATTTCCACATCATGCGGAGTCTGAATGTCGCGAGCGGTCACGACGCCTTCAGCATCTTTGCGCAAGCTCAGGGTGACCTCGTCGCGGTTGTGCAACTTGAACACAACACCCTTGAGGTTGAGCAGCATGTTGACCACATCTTCCTGGACGCCGTCAACGGAAGAGTACTCGTGCAGCACGCCAGCAATGGTGACTTCAGTCACGGCATAGCCGACCATGGACGACAACAACACCCGACGCAACGCGTTGCCGAGTGTGTGGCCGTAGCCGCGCTCGAACGGCTCGAGCGTCACTTTGGCACGGTTGTGGCCTAGTTGTTCCACGTTGATGGTCTTCGGCTTCAGCAAATTGGTTTGCATTCAGACTTCCTCTCAATACCCCCAGCTCGTTACACCGGTAAGGCTGGTGGAGCGCCCGCCCAGCGATGCCTCGCTGGTCAGGAACGATAAATTCAGCGACAGATGCGCTGTGCTTAGCGCGAGTACAACTCGACGATCAGCGATTCGTTGATGTCGGCACCGAATTCGTCGCGGTCCGGCACCTTTTTGAACACACCTTCTGCCTTGTCGGCATTGACATCCACCCAAGCGGGCATACCAACTTGTGCCGCCAGTTGCAGGGCTTCGACGATGCGGTTCTGCTTCTTGGACTTTTCACGAACGGCGACGATGTCACCCACCTTGACGAGGTAAGAAGGAATATTGACCGACTGGCCATTTACCGTCATCGCCTTGTGCGACACCATCTGGCGCGCTTCAGCGCGGGTGGAGCCAAAACCCATACGGTAAACGACGTTGTCCAAACGGCACTCAAGCAGCGAGAGCAAGTTGGCGCCGGTATTACCCTTCTTGCGCTCGGCCATTTCGAAATAACGGCGGAACTGCTTTTCCAGAATGCCGTACATGCGTTTGACCTTCTGCTTTTCGCGCAGTTGCAGGCCGTAGTCAGACGTGCGCTGACCTGAGGTACGACCATGCTGGCCGGGTTTGGAGTCAAACTTCGACTTGTCCGCAATCGAGCGACGTGCGCTCTTGAGGAACAGGTCGGTGCCTTCACGGCGAGAGAGTTTGGCCTTGGGGCCGAGGTAACGTGCCACTTGAATATCCTTCTGTGTCAACTGCCGCAAACAATTGCGGGAGCCGCCTGTGGCGCGTTTAGCGGTCGCAGGCGGCGGTGGGCTTCGATTGAGAGATTAAATACGACGGCGCTTTTGAGGGCGGCAGCCGTTGTGGGGAACCGGAGTCACATCAGAAATCGATGTGATACGGATACCCAGTGCACCCAGCGCGCGCACCGAAGATTCACGCCCAGGACCAGGGCCCTTGATTTCTACATCAAGATTCTTGATCCCTTGCTCGATGGCAGCACGACCAGCCATCTCGGAGGCGACCTGTGCTGCAAAAGGAGTCGACTTGCGCGAGCCCTTGAAACCCTGGCCACCCGAAGACGCCCACGACAAGGCATTGCCTTGGCGATCCGTGATCGTGATGATGGTGTTGTTGAAGGATGCGTGCACGTGCGCAATACCGTCAGAGACATTCTTGCGAACTTTCTTGCGGACACGCTGTGAAGCATTATTGGCGGGAGACTTGGCCATATTGATCTTTCAATCTCTTTATTTCTTCAGGGCCGCAGCGCCCTTACGCGGTCCCTTGCGGGTACGAGCGTTGGTACGCGTACGCTGACCACGCAGCGGCAGCCCACGGCGATGGCGGAAGCCACGGTAACAGCCGATGTCCATCAAACGCTTGATGTTCATCGTGGTTTCGCGGCGCAGGTCGCCTTCGATCGTGAACGGTGCGATTGCATCGCGGATCTTCTCGAGATCAGCGTCCGTAAGATCCTTGATCTTCTTGGAATATGCGATGTCGCAAGCTTCACAGATCTTGCGTGCGCGAGTGCGACCAATGCCATAGATGGCTGTCAAGCCAATCTCTGCATGTTGATGCGGCGGAATGTTGATACCAGCAATACGTGCCATGTGCGTCCTCTAATACTTTCCTGTTCAACCTTGACGCTGCTTGTGACGCAGGTCCGTGCAGATCACGCGCACCACACCCTTGCGGCGGATGATCTTGCAGTTGCGGCAGATTTTCTTGACCGAAGCCGAAACTCTCATTTCATTCTCCTAAAACCAGTCGTGGTGTGCGGCATGTGCCTTGAACACCTTGTTTAGGTGTGCTTGGCACACCGTATAAATGCGAAACCCGAAGGCTTCTTCTTTTAGCGCCGCGCATCCGTAGATTTGCGGCAAGCCTTCGTCAAACCCCGGCACCGCCCTTGAAATTGGCTTTCTTGAGCAGCGATTCGTATTGCTGGGACATCAGATAGTTTTGCACTTGCGCCATGAAATCCATAGTGACCACCACGATGATCAGCAAGGAAGTGCCGCCGAAATAGAACGGTACGTTGTATTTCAAGATCATGAACTCGGGCAACAGACACACCAACGTGATGTAGATAGCACCAGCAAGTGTCAGGCGGACCAAGATCTTATCGATATACCGTGCTGTCTGGTCACCAGGGCGAATTCCGGGAATAAAGGCGCCGCTCTTCTTAAGGTTGTCTGCAGTCTCTTTGCTGTTGAACACCAACGCGGTATAGAAGAAGCAGAAAAACACGATCGCCGTCGCATAAAGCAAGACGTAAATCGGTTGTCCAGGCGTCAACGCTCCGGAGATGTCCTTCAACCACCGCAGAGAATCCCCTGCACTGAACCAGTTCACCACCGTTGCCGGCAACAGAATAATCGACGAAGCAAAGATCGGTGGAATCACGCCAGACATGTTCAGTTTGAGCGGCAGGTGCGAAGCTTGTCCGCCGTACACCTTATTGCCCACCTGACGCCGCGCATAGTTCACCAAAATCTTGCGTTGACCTCGCTCCACAAAAACCACAAAGTACGTAACCAATCCGACGACCAGCACAATAAAAATTGCCGCCAGAATACTCATCGAACCAGTGCGCACCAACTCCAGCAATCCGCCGACGGCGCTTGGCAAGCCTGCCGCGATTCCCGCGAAAATCAGGATTGAGATGCCGTTTCCTAGACCACGCTCGGTGATCTGCTCACCCAACCACATCAGGAACATCGTGCCAGCCGTAAGGCTCACGACGGCAGTCATGCGAAATCCAAAACCGGGCGTTAGCACCAGGCCAGCCGAGCTCTCCAGCGCCACTGCAATCCCTAAAGACTGAAACAGCGCCAAACCCAGGGTGCCATAACGCGTGTACTGAGTGATCTTGCGTTGTCCAGATGCGCCTTCTTTCTTCAGTTGCTCGAAGGTTGGCACTGCATAGCTCATCAGCTGCATGATGATCGACGCCGAGATATACGGCATGATCCCCAAGGCAAACACGGTGAAACGCGACAGCGCACCGCCTGAGAACATGTTGAACAGGTTCAGAATGCCGCCCTGCTGACCGCTGAACAACTGCTTGAGTTGCGCGGGGTCGATTCCAGGAACGGGGATGTGTGCACCCACGCGGTAGACCACCAACGCGAGCAGCAAAAAAACCAGTCTTCGGCGCAAATCGCCGAATTTTCCGGTTTTCGCAATAGGGGCTGCGTTAGTTGCCACGGAAACCCTTTTTCACCACTCGCTCAAGCGACGCTGCCGCCGGCAGCTTCGATGGCGGCACGCGCACCAGCAGTCGCACCGACACCCGTCAGCTTCACAGCCGTCGAAATCTCGCCGCTCTTGATGATCTTTATCGTCTTGGCCATCTGGCTAACCAGACCAGCTTGCTTCAAAGCAAGCATGTCCACTTCTGCCAAACCAATTGCGGACAGAGCACTGAGTGTGACTTCAGCGTTGTACTTCAGCGTTTGCGACTTGAAGCCGCGCTTTGGCAAGCGGCGCTGCAGAGGCATTTGACCGCCCTCGAAGCCCACTTTGTGGTAACCGCCAGAGCGGGATTTTTGACCTTTATGGCCACGCCCTGCTGTCTTGCCCAGCCCGGAGCCGATGCCACGACCCACGCGACGCTTGGCGTGCTTGGATCCGGCTGCCGGCTTGATGCTATTGAGTTCCATCACCAACCTCTCAGAGGACTTTGACCAGGTAACTGATCTTGTTGATCATGCCGCGCACCTCAGGACTGTCCTGGAGTTCACTGACACTATTGAGCTTGCGCAAGCCCAGGCCACGCACTGTGGCGCGGTGGGATTGCTGGGTTCCGATCGGGCTGCGAACCAGCTGGATCTTCACGGTTTGTTGTGTAGACATCTGTGCGCTCCTGTCAGACGAAGAGATCTTCGACCGACTTGCCACGCTTGGAAGCAATTTCCGAAGGCGTGGTGGAATTGGTCAACGCATCAAAAGTTGCGCGAACCATGTTGTAGGGATTGGACGAGCCATGGCTCTTGGCCACGATATCGGTCATGCCCATCACTTCAAATACGGCACGCATTGGGCCGCCTGCAATGATGCCGGTACCCTTGGGAGCTGGAGCCATCATGACGTGGGCGGCACCATGGTGACCTGTCACCTGGTGATGAATCGTGCCGTTTTTCAGAGACACCTTCACCATATTGCGACGCGCCTCTTCCATGGCCTTCTGCACAGCAGCAGGCACTTCCTTGGATTTGCCTTTGCCCATGCCTACTCGGCCATCGCCGTCACCTACAACGGTCAGCGCAGCGAAACCGAGAATTCGTCCGCCTTTTACGACTTTGGTGACGCGGTTCACCGCGATCATCTTCTCGCGCATGCCGTCGTCGGCGCCGTCGTTTTGCACTCGGGGTTGAAATTTAGCCATTTTTTTATCCGTTCCGCTTAGAACTGCAGGCCCGCTTCGCGAGCGGCATCGGCCAGCGCCTTGACGCGGCCGTGGTACGCAAAACCTGAGCGATCAAATGCAACTTTCTCGACGCCGGCAGCCTTGGCGCGCTCAGCAATGCGCTTTCCAATCACTTCTGCGGCACTGGCGTTGCCACCTTTACCCGAAGCACCCAAGGCGGTGCGAACTTCGGGCTCAATCGTCGATGCGCTAGCAATGACCTTGCCGCCATCGCTCGAAATAACGGCCGCATAGATATGAAGATTGGTGCGGTTCACGGTAAGACGCGCGACGCCTTGCTGGGCAATGCGGATTCGCGTTTGACGGGCCCGACGAAGGCGCTGCTCTTTTTTGGTCAACATGGTGCAGCTCCTTACTTCTTCTTGGTTTCTTTGATCACAATGCGCTCGCCTACGTAGCGTATACCTTTGCCCTTATAAGGCTCAGGTGGGCGAATCGCACGAATCTCGGCAGCAATCTGGCCCACGCGTTGGCGATCTGCACCCTTGATCACGACTTCCGTCGGGGTCGGGGTAGCCACGGTGATGCCCTCAGGCATCTCCTTGTTCACCGGATGCGAGTAGCCCACCGACAGGTTCAGCTTGGTACCGGTTGCTTGGGCTTTGTAACCCACACCCACCAGGCTGAGCTTCTTCTCGAAACCAGCGCTGACACCCACTACCATATTGTTTACCAACTGGCGCAAGGTGCCGCTCATGGCATTGGCTTCACGGCTTTCGTTCGCTGGCGCGAAACTCAGCTTGCCATCCTGGCTAGCTACCGTGACCAACGCGTTCTGCGCAAGCACCAAGGAGCCACCAGCGCCTTTGACGTTGATTTGGCCGTTCGCGATCGACACATCCACTCCAGCGGGGATGACGACCGGCATTTTTCCTATTCGGGACATTCAGTTTCTCCTCAATGTCACGGCTTAAGCCACGTAGCAAAGCACTTCGCCACCGACACCGGTAGCGCGCGCCTTGCGGTCGGTCATCACACCCTTGGGCGTAGTGACGATGGCAACGCCGAGGCCATTCATGACCTGGGGAATGGCATCGCAACCTTTGTACACACGCAAACCCGGGCGACTGACGCGCTCAATGCGCTCAATCACGGGTCGGCCTGCGTAGTACTTCAGGGCGATTTCGATTTGCGATTTACCGGCTTCGGTCTTGATTTCAAAACCGTCGATATAACCTTCGTCCTTCAGGACTTGGGCAATCGCCACCTTCACTTTAGAAGATGGAACCGAGACGCTGGCTTTGGCAACCATCTGCGCATTGCGAATGCGAGTCAGCAGGTCGGCAATGGGATCACTCATGCTCATGTTGTATCTCTCCTGCCTGCTTACCAGCTGGCCTTGGTGACACCGGGGATGTCGCCTGCAAAAGCCAGTTCACGAATCTTGGCGCGCGCCAGACCGAATTGACGGAACGTGCCGCGTGGACGACCCGTGATCGCGCAACGATTGCGCTGGCGTGTGGGGTTGGCGTTACGCGGAATCTTTTGCAAGCCCAGACGCGCCGCCTCACGCTCCTCATCGCTCAACTTCATATTCGAAGCTGCAGCCTTCAGTTCCGCGTATTTTGTGGCGTATTTCGCCGCAAGTTTTTCGCGCTTGAGTTCGCGCTGGATCAAAGCCATTTTTGCCATACGCTGCCTCAGTTCTTGAAGGGAAAACGGAAACCCGTGAGAAGTGCTTTGCACTCTTCGTCGGTCTGCGCCGTGGTGGTAATGCTGATATTGAGACCGCGCAAGGCATCAACCTTGTCGTACTCAATTTCAGGGAAAATGATTTGCTCTTTCACGCCGATGTTGTAGTTGCCACGGCCGTCGAAAGCACGACCGGAAATACCACGGAAGTCACGCACTCGGGGCAATGCCACCGTAACGAAGCGATCAAGAAACTCGTACATCTTGACGCCGCGCAGCGTAACCATGCAACCAATTGCTTGCTCTTCGCGGATTTTGAAACCAGCAATAGCTTTCTTGGCCTTTGTCACCACAGGCTTTTGCCCGGCGATTTTGGTCAAATCAGCGACAGCGTGGTCCATCACCTTCTTATCGGCGACCGCCTCGCTCACACCCATGTTGAGCGTAATCTTGGTTAAGCGCGGAACCTGCATAGGCGAGGTGTAACCAAACTGCTTCATCAGCTCGGGCGCCACTTTTTCGCGGAAGTGTTGTTGAAGTCGTGCCATTTTGTATTTCCTCAGGCCGTCTTGATTTCAGCACCACTGGACTTAAACACGCGAACACGCGTGCCGTCAGCCTGCTGCTTAATCCCTACGCGATCACCTTTGCCGGTAGCGGCATTGAAAATCGCCACGTTGGACTGGTGAATAGGCATAGCCTTCTCAACGATGCCGCCAGTGGAACCCTTCATGGGGTTCGGCTTGACATGCTTCTTGACCAGGTTGATACCCTCGATCACCAGATGTGAGTCGTCGGCACGCAGCGTGACCGTGCCGCGCTTGCCCTTGTCGCGCCCTGTGAGCACGACGATTTCGTCGCCCTTGCGAATCTTGTTCATCGCAGTGTCCTTAGAGAACTTCGGGAGCCAAGGACACGATCTTCATAAAGCGCTCGTTGCGCAATTCGCGCGTCACGGGGCCAAAGATGCGAGTACCAATAGGCTCCAGCTTTGCATTCAGCAACACCGCAGCATTGCCATCGAATTTCACAAGCGAACCATCGCTACGGCGAATGCCCTTGGCGGTACGAACCACCACAGCACTGTAGATTTCGCCTTTTTTGACGCGACCACGAGGCGCCGCCTCTTTGATGGCCACCTTGATGATGTCGCCCACGCTGGCGTAGCGACGCCTGGATCCACCAAGCACCTTGATGCACAGGACAGATTTCGCGCCGGTATTGTCGGCAACGTCTAACCGAGTTTCAGTCTGGATCATTTCAATATTCCCAACTTGCACCAGAAGACCAACAGCCCCAGAGAACTTCTCAAGAGCTGCGAATCAGCCAGTCAGTCTTGGGCCCGCCGTCCACGCCGCAAACCATTTGCAACGCTTCCGCTGGGCAGAGATTTCACTGATTTCTCAGCGAAGCCTGCTATTTTCACTGGATTGCGCACTGCCGTCAAGCATTACCTCGCAAATTTTTACACGGGTAGGCTGGTGTACTGACGGGCGAGCTGCAGGAACGGCTCCAGCATCGCGTCCAGACCCGTTTCCTCTTGGACGATTGGCGCTACGCGTTGTGCCATTTCCTGCGCTGTGTGAGCGTCCAGAAACAGTGCACGCCAACGGCGTGCCAGCACATCTTCCACCGTCCGGGCGTACTCGTTGCGCACAGCAAAGCGCACCATCGCCTCGGTCAGGTTCATACCTAGCTCTATCGAGGCACCAGGAAGCTGCCGCACAAAGGCTGCTTCGCTGCCGTAGCTGTGCCAGCCCGGAGCGTCACACATACGGTGGTTGGCGCCTGCTGGCGCTGCGCCAACAAGCATAAGACGCTCGGTGGCGCCGCCCGTGCGCGCCTCTAGCAACCCGGAAGTGAAGCATTTTTGCAACACATCCTCTGCCATGGCACGGTAAGTGGTCCATTTCCCACCAGTGACCGTCACCAGGCCACTGCGACTTGCCAGCACGGTGTGCTCGCGGCTCAGGCTCTTGGTGTTGTCGCCGTTTTCGTCCTGCGGCTTGACGAGGGGGCGCAGCCCCACCCACACACTGCGCACATCGCGCGCCTGAGGCGCGCGGCTCAGGTACCGTGCCGATTCGTTCAGAATGAATGCGACTTCATCGGGAAAAGGCGTTGGCTCGCGGGCCAGATCGTGCCGCGGCGTGTCGGTGGTGCCGAGAATGACCTTGCCGAGCCACGGTACGGCGAAAAGCACCCTGCCATCGGCCGTCTTGGGCACCATCAGCGCATGGTCTGAGCCTAAAAACTCCCGGTCCACTACCAGATGCACGCCTTGGCTAGGCGCGACCAGAGGCGTCACCACACGGTCGTTTGCCTGGGCATCCTGCTCGCGAAGGGCGTCCACCCACACTCCAGTGGCGTTCACCACACAGCGCGAGCGCAGCGTCATCTCTTTGCCAGATTCGCTGTCTCGACACACCACCCCGGCGATCTTCCCGGCTTCGTGAACCAGGCCGGTCGCTTCCACATAGTTGACAAGTACGGCCCCAGCACGCGCCGCTGTGCGGGCGAGCGCTAGCGCCAACCGAGCGTCGTCGAATTGGCCATCCCAGTATTTCACGCTGCCCTTGAGCCCTTGCGGACGGACCGTCGGCAGGCATTCGAGCGTACGCGCGCGGCTGAGAAACTGTGTAGACCCCAGCCCGGCCTTGCCTGCCAACGCGTCGTACATCTTGAGGCCCACGCCGTAAAACGGCGTCTCCCAACAGTGGTACGAAGGCATTACGAAAGGCAAAGGCTGTGCCAAGTGGGGTGCGTTGTGCAGCAGCGTCGTGCGCTCATGCAGGGCTTCACGTACCAGTGCAATATTGCCTTGAGCCAGGTAGCGCACACCGCCGTGCACCAATTTGGTGGCCCGAGAAGAGGTGCCCTTGGCAAAGTCGAATGCCTCGATCAGCGCCACGCGAAAGCCTCGAGTGGCAGCGTCCAGCGCAACCCCCAGACCAGTAGCCCCGCCGCCAATCACCACCAGGTCGTACGCCTCGTCAACCGCCAGACGTTCCAGCAGTTCGGATCGGCGAGTGGGCAAAGGAGAAGAATTCGAGTTCATGAAAACCGCAGATGCTTGCGGAA
>JBQMQB010000063.1:0-8066 GCA_052172715.1 Giesbergeria sp.
AATGCGGCGGCAAGTGCCAGAGTCAGGGTGACGAGCCGGAACGGGTGCATGCGTGTCTTTCAGGGAGTGGTGTTTGAAGATTTGGGTTCAGTAGCGCGGCACCGACGGGTCGCATTCGGCGGACCAGGCGTTGATGCCACCGGCAATGTTGGCCACACGCGCAAAGCCGTGGCGTTCAAGAAACATGGCCACGTTCTGGCTTCGCGCACCGTGGTGGCACAGGCAGGCCACCGGCTGGTCTGGGTCCAGGGCGGCGAGCTGTGCGGGCACATTGGACATAGGCATGGCACGCAGTTCAAACCCTATGGGGTTTACGCTGGCAAGCGCCACTTCCCAGGGCTCACGCACGTCGAGCACCAGCGGCAGCGCGCTCGCCTCCTCGGCTGCGAACCAGTCGGCAAGAGCGGTGGGGCGAACCTGATCGACCATTGCTGCGGTCAGAAGTGAAAACCTGTGGGCTCGGGGAAGTTGCACAGACGCGGCACCACCGTGTCCCAGGGCTGAGTGGTTTCAAAACGATCGCCGTGGCGGCGCACAAAGGTGGCGCGCATCATGGGTTCTTCGCCGACGACAACCGCCAGGCGCCCGCCGTCGCGCAGCAGGGCGAGCAGTTCTTGCGGCACGGCAGCCACCGAGCCGCTCAACAAAATGACGTCAAACGGGCCGTCGGGCACAAGCCCAGTTGCACCATCGGCTACCCGTACGGCAGCGTTCTGCACACCGGCGCGCTGCAGGTTGCTTTGCGCCATTGCCGCCAGTTCTGGGTTGATTTCCAGGCTCACCACCTGGCGGGCCATCTGCGCCAAAAGCGCAGCCATGAAGCCTGAGCCGGCGCCAATTTCCAGTACACGGTCGTTGCGGGTGATTTGTAGGTCTTGCAGAAGGCGCGCCTCCACCTTGGGCGAGAGCATGCATTCGCCCTTGCGAATCGCCTCTTCGGCGTTGCCGCGCAGTGGAATCTGAATGTCCATGAAGGCCAGGCTGCGGTAGGCGGGCGGCGCGAAATCTTCGCGGCGCACACGTCCGAGCACCTCCAGTGTTTGCCCGTCGTAAACGTTCCATGGACGAATCTGCTGCTCGATCATGTTGAAGCGAGCCAGCTCCATCGGTGGGTGCGGATGGGTGGCAGGGTTGAGGGGCTGGTTCATGGGGCGGTCTCCGAGGAAAGAGGGGGCATTCAGGGCAAACCCTTGATTTTAGGTGCTGGTGGTTGGCCTTTTTGGCGCATCAAGCGCCGCACCCAGTTCGCCAGGTCGTCCATGTAGCAATAGACCACCGGCACCACCACCAAGGTGAGCAGGGAAGACGTGATCACGCCGCCAATCACAGCTTGCCCCATGGGCGCACGCTGCTCCGAGCCCTCGCTCATGGAGAAAGCCAGCGGCACCATGCCGAAGATCATGGCGAGCGTGGTCATGAGAATGGGCCGCAGCCGCACCCGAGCCGCCAGCAAAAGCGCCTCGGCGCGGGGCAGGCCGGGCACGGTATTGCCATGCTCGTCCACATAGTCCTCGCGCGAGCGGATGGCAAAGTCCACCAACAAAATGGCATTTTTCGTCACCAAACCCATCAGCATCACCACGCCGATGATGGAGAACATGGAGAGCGCCGAACCAAACGTCAGCAGCGCCAGCACCACACCAATGAGGGTGAGTGGCAGCGCTGTCATCAGCGCCAGCGGTTGCACAAAGCTCTTGAACTGGCTGGCCAGAATCATGTAGATAAATACGATGGCCAGCAGCAGCGCCGAGATGGCGTAACCGAATGCCTCTTTCATGTTTTTCGTCGATCCGCCAAATTGGTAGCTGTACCCCGGCGGAAATGCCACCTGGTCGAGCACCTTGCGGATGTCTTCCGAGATTTCGCCTGTGGATCGGTGGAAGGCATTGCCGCTGATGGCCACTTCGCGCGTCATGTCGCGGCGGTTGATCTGGTTCGGACCGGTCGATTCGCGCACCTGTGCCACTTGGCCCAGGCGCACGGTGCGCGTACCGCCATCGGCTGCTGGCAACACGAAGGGCAGATTCTCTAGCTGCGCAGGGGTTACGCGGCCCTCTGGCGCGAGGCGCACGTTGACGTCGTAGGTTTCGTCGTTGGGCGCGCGCCAGTTCCCTACCGTCTGGCCGGCAATCAGCGTGCGCAGGCTGCTGGCAATTGGTCCCACGGTAAGACCAAGGTCAGACGCTGCGTCGCGGCGCAGCTCCACGGCAATCACCGGTTTGTCGGCCTTGACGCTCGAATCGAGGTCTACCAGGCCCGGCACATCCTTGAGCTTGGCCGTCACCTGGTGTGTGAGGCGCTCTAACTCTTGCAAGTCTTGTCCTTTGAGCGAGAACTCAATCTGCTTTTGTCCACCCACCGGGTCGAGCAGCCCGACGTGGGTCACCGTGATGCCGGCAATCTGGCGCAGGCGCTCGCGCAATAGGCCAGAAATCAGGGCGACATCGCGCGTGCGCTCTGTTCTGTCGGTAAGGCGCACGTAAATGTGCGCGTAAATCTTGCCCTGGGCGCTTCCAGTGTTGAGCGTGGCGAGTGTGAAGCGCACCTCAGGGAACTCGCGCACGGCGGCCTCTACCTGCCGCGCCTTGGCCTCGGTGGCTTCCAACGAGGAACCTACGGGCGTGTAGAAATTGATCGTGGTTTCGGAAAAATCTGCGCTGGGTACGAACTCGGTCCCCAACAAGGGCACCATGACAATGCTCAACGCGAAAATCCCCAGCGCCAGCGCCAAAGTCTTGAGCTTGTGCACCAGCGCCCAGCCGAGCACTTTCTGGTAGCCCTGGGTCAGGTGGTCGGTCGCGGTGTCGAACCAGCCCGTGACGCGACCTATGGTTCTGCCGTACCAGCTGCGGTCTTCGCTACGCTTGCCATGCGCGTGGATGCTGGGGTCTTCCCAGATAGACGACAGCATGGGGTCGAGCGTGAAGCTGACAAACATCGAAATCAGCACTGCCGCCACGATGGTGATGCCGAACTCGTGAAAGAACTTGCCGATGATGCCGCCCATGAAGCCAATGGGCAGAAACACGGCGACGATGGAGAGCGTGGTCGCCAACACTGCCAGGCCAATTTCCTGCGTGCCCTCCATGGCGGCGGCATAACTGCTTTTGCCCATTTGCACATGGCGCACGATGTTCTCGCGCACCACGATGGCGTCGTCGATCAGCAGGCCCACGCACAGGCTAAGCGCCATCAACGTGATCATGTTGATGGTGAAACCAAACCAGTACATGAACAGGAAAGTGCCGATGATGGAAATCGGCAGTGTGAGCCCCGTGATCACCGTCGAGCGCCACGAATTGAGAAACAAAAATACGATGAGCACCGTGAGCAGGGCGCCTTCAATCAGCGTCTCGCGCACGTTTTGCACTGCCACGCGAATCGGCCGGGCGGTGTCGCCAATGGGCTCCAGCCGCACCCCGGGTGGCAGCTCGGCACGCATGGCAGCCACGGCGTTGTTCAAGCCATCGACCACCTCGATGGTGTTCTCGCCCTGTGCCTTTTGCACCGAGAGCAGCAGCGTGCGCTGGCCGTTGTAGAGCGCGAGGCTCTCGACCTCTTCAACGCCGTCGTCCACGCGGGCAAGCTGCTCGATGCGCACCGGAGCACCGTTCTTGCGGGTGACGATGATGCGGCCGAAGTCTTCGGGCCGTTGCATGCGGGCGTCGATCTGCACCACGCGTTCTTGGTTCTGCGAGCGAATGGCGCCAAGCGGCAAATCCTGGTTCTCACTGCGCACCGCATTGGCCACCTGATCGGGTGTGATGCCAAAGGCTTCGAGCGCCTTGGGGGTGAGGTAAATGTTGATTTCGCGCCGCGTGGCGCCCACCAGGTTCACCGCGCCCACGCCGCGCACGTTCTCCAGGCGCTTGCGCAGCGTCTGGTCGGCCCAGGTGGTCAGCGCCTCGGCCGACAGCGGGTTCTTAGTCCCCGCCTCGGGCAACACGGCCAGTGACCACACTGCGCGGCTTGCCGGGTCGAAGCGCAGCACGCGCGGCTCTTTTACCTCGTCGCGCAGCAAGGGGCGCACGCCGGCGACCTTCTCGCGCACGTCTTCGGCCGCCTTGCGCCCGTCCACGGATAGGTCGAACTCCATGATCACCACCGCGCTGCCCTCAAAGCTGCGCGAGGTGAGGGCGTTGATGCCGGCGACCGAGTTGACGGCCTCCTCAATTTTTTTGGTCACCTCGCTCTCGACAATCTCGGGCGAGGCACCAGGGTATTCGGCGGTGATCACCACCACCGGAAAATCGATGTCGGGGAACTGATCGACCTTGAGCCGCTGGTAAGAAAACACCCCCAGCACCACGAAGGCGAGCATCACCATCGTGGCGAACACGGGGTTGCGAAGGCTGACTTTGGTAAACCACATGGCGGAGTCTGGCGGTTGCCGGTGTCAGTGCGAAACCGAAGCGGTGTTCGCAGGGGCACTTGCCGGCGCTTGGCGTGCAGCCAGAAGGCGCAGGGTGGTGCCTACTGGCAGAGCGCCCACGCGCGCGGTGAGCACCCGCGCACCTTCGGGAACGCCTTGCACAGCCACCCAGACCACACCGTCCATCTGTACCCGCGTGCCGGTGCGCACCACGTAGTGCGCTAGCCTCACACCTTCGGCCACCTGCACATAGGGGTCGGCCTGGTCGGTCCGCACCGCGTCAAGCGGCACGGCCAGTGCCTGCTCGGCGCCCACGGCGATGGAGCCCTGCACAAACATCCCCTGGCGCAGGCCGGACAGGGCCGCAGCGTTGTCCATCGCCAGGTACACCGGCACAGCGCGCGAGCCAGCCTGCGCGCTGGGGCTGATGCGCACGACATGGGCCTCCAAGCTTGGCGGGCCGCCCTCCAGCGCGAGATGGGCCACCTGGCCCACTTGCACGCGCGAGGCCTCTGCGGCCGGCACCAGCGCTTCGACTTCAAGGCGCGCGAGGTTGACCACCTCCAAAATGCGCGCTTCCACCCCGACGCGCTCGCCGTTTTGTACGAAACGCTGCGCAACAAGACCACCAATCGGGCTCTTGAGCACCGTATCAGCAAGCGACTTGCGGGCCACATCGGCCGCGGCCACGGTGGCTTGGTAATTGGCCTTGGCCGTGTCGAGGCTGGCCTGGGAGATATCGAGCGCGGTTTTCGAGATAAACCCCTGCGCCACCAGCGCCCGGTTGTTGTCGAACTGGCGCTGGCTGATCCTCACCTGGGCGCGTGCGGCATCGGCCTGCTGCTGCGCCTGGCGCACCCGGGCCTGGGTTTCGGTGGTGTCGATACGGGCGACCACCTGACCGGCGCGCACGGCATCGCCTTCGCGCAGTTGCAAGTCTTGTAGCTCACCCGGTACTCTGGCCTTGATGGTGGCCGAATCGACTGCGCGCACCGCGCCTGATACGGCAATGCCAAGTGTCAGCTCTCGTGGGCGCAGCACCAGTATTTCGTCTGGTGCTATGTCCATCACTTCGCGCACTGCACGCAGTTCACTGGCGACCTTCTGCTGCGCATTGCGCGCGGAAATACCGCGTACTGCGCCTGCGGCGACCACAGCCAACACGGCGGCCACCACCACCCAGGGAATCCAGCGTTTCATGTGTGTGAAGAGAAAGTAAGGTCGCAGGCAGCATCCACGGCGCTGGTACACAGGCCATGGAGCAGGCAGTCGATTTGGTTGTCGATAAAAATTTGCGGGTCAAAATCCTGCGCATTTGGCATGCAGGCGCCCATGGAATGCCGGGACAGCATTAAAAACAGCAGGGGCGAGATGACGGTATGCACCGCGTAATCCAGGTTCAGCGGACGAAACTCCCCCGAGGCTACGCCGCGCACAAGCACGCGGCGAATCAATTCCTGCGCGGGTTCAATCACCTCGTGCTGATAGAACTGTGCAATCTCAGGGAAGTTACCGGCCTCGCACAGCATCAGCTTGGTGATGCCCGACGCACGCGTGCAGCCAATGTGCTCCCACCAGGTTTGGTAGCAGGCGTGCAGCATGTCGCTGGTGTTGCCTGTGAACTGGGCGATCTGCTCGTCCCACTCCTTGAAACGCCCGACGATGCTTTCCCGCACCACAGCCTTGAAAAGCTCTTCCTTGCTGGGAAAGTACAGAAACAGTGTGCCCTTGGAAACCCCGGCACGACTGGCTACCTCATCCACCCTGGTGGCGGCATAGCCCTTTTCCACAAAAAGATCCAACGCAGCCTCCAGCAATTCGCCCGGGCGGGCTTCCTTGCGGCGCTCGCGCTTGGACACAGACGGGGAGGGAAGGGAGAGAGGCGGGGACACGGAGTTACTTACTGACCAACTGGTTAGTAATGTAGCAAAACTGCCCGAACAGGTCAAACATGCAGCCTGCCTGAATAGCCCCATTGCAGCCAGGTTGGTGGAATTGACTACGATTCGTGATCAGCACGCCCTATAGCAGCAGCACCCACAGAAAGAAGAGGCTCCATGACCGAACCGCGAGACCAGGGATTTCCAGCGTTTTACTCCCAGGCGCCCGTGATCACCGTGCGCGACCCGCTCGCTCAGTTTCTGGGTGCGGCCCGGCACGGTGTCATCGAATACGGCTATACCGACGTAGTGCGCCTGTCGGGCCACTCTTGCCCTACGGTGGCCGGCGCCTACTTGATGGCCTTGCACGGCCTGCGCGCGCTTTATGGCGATGAGATGCCGGTGCGGGGCGATGTGGAAGTCTTTATGCGCGATGCGCCGGGCAGCGGCGTGACGGGCGTCATTTCCTCGGTGGTGCAATTGGTAACGGGGGCCGCCGGTGAAGCGGGGTTTCCGGGTGCTGGGAAGCTGGCCCTTTTCGCCCGTAAGAACATGCTGACCT
The DNA here is from genome assembly GCA_052172715.1 of Giesbergeria sp. Taxonomy (GTDB): domain Bacteria; phylum Pseudomonadota; class Gammaproteobacteria; order Burkholderiales; family Burkholderiaceae_C; genus Simplicispira. Next base: position 6,815 of record JBQMQB010000063.1, read on the forward strand.
TTGAGGCCGATGTCGAGGGCGTTCTGGGCATGCGCCGCCGAGACACCGGCAAGGCAGTCACGGTGCACCTGGACAACTCGGTGGTGCCGTGGACAGACGAGATGCGGCTGCTGATGAGCAAAGCATTCGCTGAACAGGCCGACAGCGCTGAGCTGGACCGCTTTGCACAGCTGTGGCAGGAGAGGGTGCGGCTTATGTTGGTCGACTATGCCCACAACCCTGCACTGGTGTGGGTGAGCGACTGGCATGCCGCCCACTGAACCCCAACGAACTTGAAGGAGCTTGACGCCATGGGCAATGCAGACAATCAACCCGGCCCCCCCGCCTCGCCAGCAGAAGCTGCCATTACCTTGGCCGGCGGGTGCTTTTGGTGTACAGAGGCCGTATTTGACCGCGTGCGCGGCGTCACGGGCGTGCAAAGCGGGTACAGCAACGGCCACGCACTCAACCCCAGCTACGAGCAGGTCTGCACCGGCAACACCGGCCATGCCGAAGTGCTGCGCGTGCGCTACGACCCCAGTGTCATCAGTCTGCGCGAGATTTTCGAAATCTTCTTCGCCACCCACGACCCAACCCAGCTCAACGGCCAGGGCAACGACGTGGGCACCCAGTACCGCAGCGGCGTCTATTACGAAACCGAAGCGCAAGCCCAACTTGCCCGCGAAATCATTGAGGAAATGAGGCGGGACGGCATGTACGCCGGGCCCATCGTCACCGAGGTGCTGCCGCTGTCGAACTGGAGCGCCGCAGAGGCCTACCACGACGATTACTACGCGCGCAACCCGAACCAGGGCTACTGCTCCTTCGTCGTTGGACCGAAGGTGGACAAGTTTCGCAAGACGTTTGCGCGATTTTTAAAGCCAGATTGAAGGCTGCACACTCACCGTATCCGCTGCATCTCCTTTTCGGCCTTAGCCGCCACCCGCAAAGCGTCAAGAGATACTGCTGCAATTCGCCCTGGCTTGCTCCAAGTCAAAAAACAAAGGCGAGGCGCGAAAATAATAGGAATGATTCTCATTTACCATGCGCGCTCTATTAGGAGCTTACGCATGACCTTTGAAACCCGTGAAAGATCCACACAAGAACGTCTGCATCGGCGTGATCTACTTAAAACAGGCACCGGCCTGTCCGTTGTAGCAGCGCTGACCTTGCAGGCCTGTGGAGGAGCAGGCGCCAGTGAAGTGAAATCGGAAGAGCGCGACAAAGGATTTCCTTCCTTTTTTGCAGATGCGCCCACGCTGACAGTCAGAGA
>JBQMQB010000063.1:8166-9738 GCA_052172715.1 Giesbergeria sp.
CCCATACAAGCCGTGCTAGGCCTTCAGCGCAAGGACACGGGTCGCGCCGTACAAGTGCAGTTGGATGCCTCGATCGTGCCCTGGGCAGACGAAATGAAAACACTCATGCCCAAGGCGGTGGGTGGGCAGGCAAGTACCGCTGAATTAGAGCGCTTCGGGCTGCTCTGGCAAGACCGTGTGCGCAAGATGCTTGTCTTGCACGCCAACGATACCCAAATGGTTCAAGTGACGGAGTGGAAGCCCGCCTGAACACTGTTCTCGGGAGCGCCCCATGCCGGGGTGGATGCGGCTCATGAGGCGTTTGCGCAATTTTTGCACCTGGATAGACGACTGCAGCGGCAGGCATAATGCAACCCGATTGCGTTATTGCCCTCAAGCCACTGCATGTCCACCGCATCCCCTACCTCTCCTTCCTGGCCCTTGCCGCCCGGCATGCGCGCCACCCGTGCCAGCCGCGCGCTGGCTGCGCTGTACCAGGTCAAGCCCCAGGCCGCGCTGAGCGTGCCCGAAGTCGCCATGGCGCTGGACGCGGCCGGTGTGGTGGTCAACCGCGTCACGGTCTACCGCCTGCTTGACCGCTTTGCCGCCGCAGGCCTGCTGCAGCGGCAAATCGACGGCGCCCGGGTCACCCGTTTTGTGTTGGTCCCGCCCGATCAGGGCGGCGTTGCCCCGCGCTTTGAATGCGGCGGTTGCCACCGCCAGTTTCGGCTGGCGCAGGCGTCGGCGCGCATGCAGGCGGCCCTGGCCCCCTTGCTGCGCACGCTGGCCCAGGCCGGGCACGAAAACCTGGCCGTCGACATTGCCGTACACGGCCTGTGCGCTGGCTGCGCCCACCCCGAGGGCACCGCGTGATTCGCACCCGGGGCCTGGCCCATGCCTACCCGGGTGGGCCGCTGCGGCGCTTTCCTGATGTGGATGTGCGCCAGGGCGGCACGCTGCTGGTGCGCGGGCGCTCGGGCAGCGGCAAATCGACCTGGCTGTCGCTCGTGGCTGGGCTGCGCGGCACGGCCACGGGTGATTTGTTTGTGGCGGGCCTGCAAATCGGTACACAGCGCGGCGCTGAAATTGACGCTTGGCGTGCCCGCAGCATTGGTTTTTTGCCACAAAAGCTGCACCTGAGCAGCGCGCTGAGCGTGGCCGACAACCTGGGGCTGGCCTACTTTGCTGCCGGACGCCCGCGCGACGATGCTGCCATCACGCACGCACTGGAACACCTGGGCGTGGCCGAGCTTGCCGCCCGCAGGCCGCACCAGCTCTCTGGCGGGCAGGCGCAGCGCGTGGCTTTGGCGCGGGCCGTGCTGCTCACGCCTGAGGTGCTGCTGGCCGACGAGCCCACTGCCAGCCTCGACGACGAAGCCGCCGCCAGCGCGCTGGTCCTGCTGCAAAACAGTGCGGTCGCCTGCGACGCCACCCTGGTGATTGCCACGCACGACCAGCGCGTGCTTCAGGCCCTGGCCGGTGCCGTGGTACTGGATTTGAATGAAATTGGCCTCCAGGGCAATACTGGAAAGCGCGACCAGCTATGAAAACACGAGCAACCATGGCCCGTTTGTCGTGGCGCTACCTGTGGTC
>JBQMQB010000064.1:0-7310 GCA_052172715.1 Giesbergeria sp.
GGGCCACGCATCGTGCCCATCGTGGCCGACGAGGCGCGCACCTTTGGCATGGCCAACCTGTTCAAGCAAATTGGTATTTACAGCAGCGTGGGCCAGCGTTACGCGCCCGAAGACATCGGCTCAGTCCTCGCCTACCGCGAGGCCTTGGACGGGCAAATTCTGGAAGAGGGCATCAGCGAGGCCGGTGCCATTGCCAGCTGGACCGCTGCGGCCACCAGCTACAGCGTGCACGGCCTGGCCATGCTGCCGTTCTACATTTACTACTCCATGTTCGGCTTTCAGCGCGTGGGCGATGCCATTTGGGCGGCTGCCGACCAGCGCGCACGCGGCTTTTTGCTGGGCGCCACGTCGGGCCGCACCACACTCGCCGGTGAGGGCTTGCAGCACCAGGACGGCACCAGCCACCTGGTGGCAGCCACCATCCCCAACTGCAAGGCCTACGACCCGGCCTACGCGGGGGAGATGGCCGTGATCGTCGATGCTGGCATGCGCGAAATGGTGACCGAGCAGCGCGACGTGTTTTATTACGTTACGTTGATGAATGAGAACTACGCACAACCCGACCTGCCCGAAGGGGCTGCAGAAGGGGTGTTGCGCGGTTGCTATTTATTTGATAGCTTCTCGCGCTTATCAGGCGGGCGTGAGAGGCCTGTTTCATCTAAAAGAGTTGCCTTGCTAGGCTCCGGCGCCATCCTGACCGAGGTGGTGAAAGCCGCCGAGTTGCTGGCGGCCCAGGGGATCGACGCCACCGTGCTCAGCGTTACCAGCTGGAGCGAACTGGCGCGCGACGGCCAGGCCTGCGAGCAGCGTGCCCTGGCGGGCGACGCCGCACCCGGCGTGCCGTGGCTCACGCAGCAGCTTGCCGCCACCCATGGCCCGGTCATCGCCGCCACCGACTATGTGCGCGCGGTGCCTGACAGCGTGCGCGCCTTGGTGCCTGCGGGGCGGCATTACCTCACGCTGGGCACCGACGGTTTTGGCCGCAGTGACACGCGCGCTGCGCTGCGCGCGTTCTTTGGGGTGGATGCCAAAGCCATCGCCAAAGCTGCGATGCAGTTGGTCGTGTCGTGAGCCCACACCCTGCAGGAAGATGTCCGACGGACCGAGTGCGGAAAAACAGCGCGTTCGCCATCTTTACCCGCCGCACCGCTGACGCGGTTTAGGCGCCGTGGGCGACGCTGACTCCGCAGCCCAGCGTCTCAAACAAATCAACCCGGCACACCTGGGGCAGGTCGGTGCGGGCTTTGTTCAAAACCCATTGGGCCAGGGTGGCGGTGTCGCAGTCGGCCAGGTCGGCAATCTGGTGCAGGCTTTGGTGGTCAAGCGCCTTGAAGATGGGTTTGAACAGCTCTTTCACATCACCAAAATCGACCGTCCAGCCCATCACATGGTCCAGCGGCGCGCTTAGGTGCAGGCGCAGGGTGTAGGTGTGGCCGTGCAGGCGCCTGCGCGGGTTGCTGGGCGGTGCGGCGGCGAATTTGAGGGCGCTGTCCAGCGTCAGGTCTTTCCAGATTTGGTAGCGCGCACCATCAAACACGGCGCCGCAACTGGCGGTCTCAAATACAGTAACTTTGCACAACGCGGGGAAGCTGGGTTTCAGGCGTTGCCAGATCCAGCTGCTCATGATCTCGCTGGTGGGGTTCTCCAGGCCTGGAAGGTCGTTCAGGCAGGCGTAGTCAAGTTCGGCCTGCAGCGGTGCCCAGGCGGCATCCAGGGCGGCATAGCCGCTGTCGGCAGGCGCGTCCGCACCGCTTTGCTGGGCATGGAGAATCACCTCAAAACCATGGCCATGCATGGTGCCGCATTTGTGGCCAGCCGGCACATTGGGTAGCTGGTGGGCGGACTGGAACACGTAGCGCCGCCAGGCTTGCGCTGCACCGCTGGCGTCGAGCTGCACACCGCGCTGCGCAGTGCTTTGCAGGGCAATGCGCTCCACCGCACCCAGGCTGCACTGGCTCTGCAACCAGCGCGCAATGTTCAGGTCGGTCGGGTCGGCAAGCTGCTCATTGATCAGCCGGTAGTCCAACCGCCCCACGTCGGCGCGCCACTGGGTTTGCAGCGTCTCCAATTCCCCGCCGGGGTAGGGTGCGTAAGCGGCTGGCAGGCGGCAGTGCACGGTGGCCAGAAAGCTATGGCCGTGCAAGCGCGCGCCAGGGTGGTCAGCAGGCAGGGTGCTGATTTGGCGTGCTGCCTCAAACGGCAGGGACACGCGGTACAGAGGGCTGGTGGGCAGGCGCTGGGTCACCGGATTCCAATCATTTTGTGGGTCTGCAGGCTCAAGCACCACTGTGGATGCTGCTGGCAGTAGGCGATTGCCGCTTGCGTGTTCTCACGCTGCTGGGGGCCATCCATGGGTTGCAGGTAAAAATTTTCAAACGCCAGTTGGGCAAACTGCGCTGGGTCGCCGCCATCTTGCGGATAGACCAGCTTGAGTTCCTGCCCCGCGTGCACCACCAGCACAGAGCCCAGCTTGGGGCTGACGCACAGCCAGTCGATGCCGGGCGGCGGAAGTACCGTGCCATTGGTTTCCACCGCAATGCGAAAGCCGCGCTGGTGCAGCGCATCTACCAAGGGCGCGTCGAGCTGCAGCAGCGGCTCGCCGCCGGTGATGACGACCAGGCGGTGCTTGGCGTTGGCGTTGGGCCAATGCTGGGCAATGCGTTCAGCCAGCGCGTGGGCCGTTGCGTACTTGCCGCCGGCCGTGCCATCGGTGCCGACAAAGTCGGTATCGCAAAAACGGCAGACCGCCGTGCTGCGGTCTTCCTCACGCCCGCTCCACAGGTTGCAGCCGGCAAAGCGGCAGAACACGGCCGGGCGACCTGCGTTGGCGCCTTCACCTTGCAGGGTGTAGAAGATTTCCTTGACGCTGTAGCTCATGTGCGGGGGGTGCTTGAGGGGGAAGAAGCTATTACTCTGATAGCTGCTTGCGCATTTTTTACGGGGCCTGGAGGCTGATTTTATCCGCAGTAGGCAGGCCCGCCGTCCACGCCCTCGGGTACAGGGTGTTACGAACTTCTGCCGCAATGTGGCTTCCAATAGCGTTTGCCAGAAGCTACTACCGGGAGAGATGCCAATGTCCGAACCAGAACGATCCAGATTCAATCCACCGCCGGAGAAATCCCGTTGGGGCCTTGTTTTGCTGGCGCTGGTGCTGCTGGCTGCAGCCGGGGGCGGCTGGTGGTGGTGGCAGCAGCCGCCCGCCGTACCCGTGCCAAAGGCGCCGACCGTCAGCGCCGCGCCTGAGGCGGTGCCGACCGCGGTGCCAGCGTCGGAGCCCGCCTCGGGCCCGCAGAACCTTGTGGATGCGCTTGCCTCGCCCGACGCTGCTCTTCCCGCCTTGGCCAGTGCCGACGATTACGTCGCACAGGCGCTTGCCGAACTGCTGGGCCAACCCCAGGTGGCGAGCTTTCTGCAGATTGACGGCTTGGTACGCCGTGCTGTTGCCACCGTGGACAACCTGACGCGTGCGCACGCTCCCATCGGCATGTGGCCGGTGCAACCGGCGCCTGGGCGCTTTGCCGTACAGGGGGAAGGGGCGGGTGAGCACATTGCACCCGACAACGCTGCCCGCTACAACACCCTGGTGCAGTGGGTCGAGGGTGTGGATTTCCCGCGTGCGGTGGCCCTGTACGCCCGCTTGTACCCCCTGTTCCAGCAGGCCTACGAAGAGCTGGGCTACCCCGGCCGCTATTTCAACGACCGCGTGGTGGCCGTCATCGACCACTTGCTCCAGGCGCCAGAACCTGCCGGGCCAGTGCGCGTGCAGCTCACCGAGGTGAAGGGCGAGATGAGTTCGGCCCGCCCCTGGGTGCGCTATGAGTTCGTCGACCCGCAGCTACAAAGCCTGTCGAGCGGGCAAAAGATCATGGTGCGGGTGGGTCTGGTGAACGAGCGCCGGTTGAAGGCTCGGCTGAAGGCGCTGCGTGCGTTGGTGGCGACAGGGGAGGTAGCCAAGGCCAAGCCTTGAAGCTTTGGCCCACACCCGGGATCACGCTGGGCGGTCGAAGAACCCATCCAAAACCGGCATGAGCAACGGAAATTCCTGCGCAAAGCGCTCGCGGTTCACGAAATAGGCCTCGCAGGCGACGGCAAAAAACTCTGCTGGCGCGGTGGCGCCGTAGGCGTCCAGCCAGGGGCGCTCGGCGCCAAAGCGGTCGGCTTTTGCTATTGCCTCGCGGAAATCGGCATACGCAGGCTCCCACGCTTTCTGCCAGGCGCGAAGCGCCGCACGTGGGCCGCGTGAGCCCAAAAAGTCGTTGGGAAGCGGCGGGCAGCCATTGGCATGGCCGTTTTGCATGTCGATCTTGTGCACAAACTCGTGCACCACCACATTGCTGCCATGCCCGGCGCTGGTGCCGGCCTCGGCCACATGGCGCCAGCTGAGCATGACGGGCCCGCGCTCCATGGCCTCGCCTGCCAGCACCTCGGTGTACTCGTGGACTACGCCAGCGTCGTCCCGGCTTTCGCGCCGTGCCACTGCCTCGCCCGGGTGGACCACGATGGTGACGAAATCGTCGTACCAGGCAAGCGCTTTGTGCGGGTCGCCCCAGTGCAACAGCGGCAGGCAGGCCTGGGCGGCAATGTCGATGGCCATGGCATCGGTGACTTCCAGGCCGTGGGCGCCGTGGAACTCTTTGCCGTCCAAAAACAGCGCCGCCAAGGCACGCAGTTTGGCCTGCTGCTCCAGCGGCAGTGCCGCGAGGAACGGGTAGCGCGCCAGGGTTTGCAGCCACAGCTCGGCGGAGATGTCAGGCACTGGGGCAAGGGTGGCGCGCAGGCTGTTGCGCAGGTGGTTCCAGAAAGGGGGCATTCGCGCTACATGGGGCCAATTCGAATGCGTTCTAGTCCTTTGTCGGTGGCACGCAGCACATCGGCGCGTGGTGGCTGTGCGGCAAAGTCCCAATCGCTCAGGACCAAGCGGCGATAGCCCGGAGCCAGTGTGTGCGCCGCAGGTCGATGGGTATGGCCATGCACGAGGGTATGGGCGCCGCAGGCCTGCAGCCAGGCGAGTGCCGCGTGGCCGTCCACATCGGCATAGTGCTCGCCCGAGCGCTTGCGCGCTTCGCTTTGCGCACGCATGGCGCGGGCCTGATCGCGGCGTGTGGCCAGCGACTGACTTAGAAACTGCTCCTGCCAGGCGCTGCTGCGCGCCTGGACGCGAAAACGCTGGTAGTCCACATCGTCCAGGCACAGCAGGTCGCCGTGGCTCAGTAGCAAGCGCTGGTCTTGAAAAACCAGCAGCGTCGGGTCGGCCAAACCCACCACGCCGGTGCGTGTGAAAAACGATGCACCGACCAAAAAATCCCGGTTGCCGTGCATGAAATACACGGGGCGTTGTCGGGCCGTTGCGGCCAGAAGTTCGGCAACAGTGGCCTCGAAGCTGCCTGGCTCGTCGCAGGCGTCGTCGCCCACCCAGACTTCAAACAGGTCGCCAAGCATGAACAGTGCATCGGCCTGGGTGCTCGCCAGGTAGTGCCCGAACCTTGCCAGCGTTTCGGGTTCGGTGGCTTGCAGATGCAGATCGGACAAAAAATCGACCGTGCGCCAGTGCAAGGGAGCAATCAGCTCCTCTGCCTGGGGCACGGTCGTAGTCACGCGCGCGCTGCGTGAATCAGATCAGAGTGCGACAGCCTTTTCGAGCACGACATCGTCCTTGGGCACGTCGTCGTGAAAGCCCTTGCGGCCGGTTTTGACCGCCTTGATTTTGTCCACTACTTCGGTGCCGCCCACGACCTTGCCGAAGACTGCGTAGCCCCAGCCTTGGGCCGTAGGGGCGGTGTGGTTCAGGAAGCCGTTGTCGGCCACGTTGATGAAAAATTGAGCGCTGGCCGAGTGTGGGTCGCTGGTGCGCGCCATGGCGACGGTGTAGTTGTCGTTCTTCAGGCCGTTTTGCGCTTCGTTCTCGACGGTTGCGTCGGTGTCCTTTTGCGTCATACCAGGCGCAAAACCGCCGCCTTGCACCATGAAACCGGGAATGACGCGGTGGAACACGGTGTTGTCGTAGTGGCCCTTCTTCACGTAGGAGAGGAAGTTGGCGACGGACTTGGGCGCTTTGCCTTCGTCCAGTTCCAGCGTGACGACGCCGTAGCCGGCAATGTGTAGTTCAACTTTTGGGTTGCTCATGGGAGTTCCTTTTGCAGATGCTTATTCGACCACGGTGGCCGATTTGATGGTGACGGGGGTGGTGGGCACGTTCTGGTACGGCCCCTTGTTGCCGGTGGCAACCGCCTTGATTTTGTCCACCACTTCGACGCCCTCGATCACCTTGCCGAACACGGCGTAGCCGTGGCCGTCGGGTTGGGGGGCGTTGAGCATGGCGTTGTCTTTCACGTTGATGAAGAACTGCGCGGTGGCGGAATTGGGTTCACCGGTGCGCGCCATGGCGATGGTGTAGTTGTCGTTTTTCAGCCCGTTCGAGGCTTCGAGCGGGATAGGCGGGCGCATTGGTTTTTGCGTCATGTCGGGCGTAAAGCCCCCGCCCTGGATCATGAAACCGTTGATCACACGGTGGAAGATGGTGCCGTCGTAGTGCTTTTCGCGCACGTACTGCAGGAAGTTGGCCACGGTCTTTGGCGCTTTGGCTGGATCAAGTTGGACCACGATATCGCCCATGGACGTCACAATTTTGACCTTGGGCATGTCTTGCGCAGAAGCCGGAATTGCGATCGAAAAGGCAGCAGCACATACAAGCGCATTGAGCGCAAGGCCCAAATTTCTTCTGGAAATCATCCAATTACTCCTTCGAAAAATATTTGCCAGCGTTGGCCCTGCCTGCGCCAGTACTGGCGCTTGACCGGCCCGACCTTGGCGCCGGCTGGTACCTCGGCAAAGGTCACCACCATGGTGTCGGCGCTGTCGCGCCAATGCAGGGCAGATTTGTCTTTGAGTACCAGCGAGCGTCCGCGCAGTGAATTTACATCGTCTTGCAGCGTGGTGCGCCATTCGGTGATCGACTGGTTGCGGAAACTTTGGAAATCGTAGGTGTAGAAACCCATCAGTTGGGCGAGGTCACCTCCCGACTTGGCGTTGCGCCAGGCATCGAGCGTCTGGTTGAATGCAATGCGCTCGCCCAGCACGCCTTGCGGGCCGACCCACTCCAATTGCTTGGCGATTACGACCGGTGTGCTGCGCGGCTCAACGGTACTCAGAATACGTTCGAGATCGGGATTGGCAATGGCCACGCAGCCGTCGGTGGCCAGCGGTGCGCGTGAGAACTGGGCGCTGGGCGTGCCATGCAACCAGATGCCGCTGCCAGTTTTGCCGCGGCGCAGGTCGAGTGCGTTGGGGTAGTTGAGCGGCAGTGCGCCCGC
>JBQMQB010000064.1:7410-9686 GCA_052172715.1 Giesbergeria sp.
TTGGGGAAATCGCGTGTCAGGCTGCTGGCCTGCTCCAGCGCTTCGGCGGCATGCCCTTGCGAGGTGAGGCGGTAGATGTTGAGGAGGCGCCTCTCTGCCTGGTCGGATGGGGCTGCAGGCGCAGGCGTGAGCGCAGGTGTCGGTGCAGGCCTGGATGCACGCGTCTTCTCCCGCTTGACCGCTGCTTGCTTGGATGCACGGGCCTTGGCGGGCGCATGCCGGGAGCTGGACTCTTTGTCCTTGTGCTTGTTGCGGGCCCAGGCGGGCTCACCCACGGCGCTCGCGCCCAGCAAAGCAAGCGCCAGCAGCGCAGGCCCATAGCCTGCGCGCCAAGTACGGAAACGAAGCGCTATCAATGCGAAGTGGCGGTGCAGTAGGGGCACCGCGTGCTGTCTCGTCAAACCATCAGCCGCCAGTGGATTCGCGCACGATGAGCCAATGGCCCTGGCTGCGCGTCAACTCCAGCGTCTTGCGGCTGGTCACGTTGAGAGTGTCTGCGCTGTAGGCCTGGCGAAAACGTGCAGTGGCGCTGTCGCCCTTGACGCTGATCGACAGGTTCGTCACCCCGACCTTGATGCGCGATTTGGGGACGATGCGCGATTCGCGCTCTTTTTCCCAGGCTGCACGGCTTTGCTTGCCAGGCGGAGTGAACTGTTTGCCGTAGGCGCCGAGGTAGGACTTCATGTCGCGTGCCGACCAGGCGGCGGCCCAGGCATTGACGGCGGCTTCTACCTCCTGCTCGTCGGCAGTGTTGGCTCCGGACGTTTGGGTATCTTTGGCCGCAGGTGCCTTGGTCTCGGTTGCGTCGGGCGAGATGACGGGGGCCACCGGGGCTGTGACCACGGTGGGGGCCTTCGGCTCAGGCGCAACGGGCACCGCGGGAGCAGTAGGAGCTAACACGGGAGGGGCTACCGGGGGCGGTGCCACGGCAACTGGCGGCGTAGGGGTGTGCGTGGGTGCAATGGCCACCACGGGCGCAGTGGTGCTGCGCGCGCTGGCGGGCGCCTGACCGGGCGCAAACAGGCTGCGGATCAGTGCCAGCTTGGGGTTTAGCGCTGCGCTGTTTTTGACGTCGAGTTGCAGCGCCTTGTTGTACGCCTGACCGGCCAGTTTGGCGTAGATGTCGCCCAGGTTCTCGTGTGCAGTTGAGTAGCTTGGATTGGTGCGAATCGCCATTTCCAGGGCGGTGCGGGCCTTGTCAAGCTGGTTCTGGCCTGCGTAGAGCACGGCCAAATTGTTGTAGGGCTCGGGCAGCTCGGGGTATTCCTGGGTGAGCTGGGTGAAGGTGGCGATGGCGTCGGCGGGTTTGCCGGAATCGGCCTGCGCAACCCCGCGCAAAAAGCGCAATTGCGGGTCTTTGGGCGAGTTTGCAATCCGCTGGTCGACTTTGGTCAGGGCCTCGGCTGCCTTGCCGGTCTTAAGCAGCGTGGTGATGTCGGAGTAATCGTCTGCGTGCACAGCGCCCGCACCTAGCAAAGCCGAAAAAACCACGAGACGTGCGATGCGCGCGAGCGGAGAAATGGTGCAGCGTTGGGGTGTCATGGTGGTTCGTAAAGAGATAAGGCGGGGCCCGGACGGGAGCTTATACTGGGCGAAATTGTAGCTGAGGGGGTGGCCGCGGCGGAACCTTTTGCCTATGTGGCATGGTGAATGCCCACAAGGCACTTGTGGCGCGCTGCGCCGCCAAGTAGGTGCTGCTGCCCAGAGCCGCCCCGCACCCGTCCCGCCGCCAGGCCCCGCTCACGCCGTGTTCCCCGAATCCCCATCTCCATGAGTCTGCGCATTTACAACACGCTATCGCGTGCCCTGGAAAAATTTTCTCCACTGGAACCTGGCCATGTGCGCATGTACGTCTGCGGCATGACCATCTACGATCTGTGCCACATCGGCCACGCCCGCATGATGATGGCGTTTGATGTGGTGCAGCGTTGGTTGCGCGCGAGCGGCTACCACGTCACCTACGTGCGCAACATCACCGACATTGACGACAAGATCATCCGGCGCGCATTGGAGCGCGGCATCACCATCCGCCAGCTGACCGACGAGATGATTGGCGCCATGCATGCCGATATTGCCAAGCTGGGCATCGAGCCCCCTGACGTTGAGCCACGTGCCACCGACTACGTGCCGCAAATGCTTTCGCTGATTGGCACACTGGAAGAAAAAGGGCTCGCCTACCGCGCTGGCAATGGCGATGTGAACTACGCGGTGCGCAAGTTCCCTGGCTACGGCAAGCTTTCAGGCAAGTCGCTCGACGAACTGCGGGCTGGCGAGCG
>JBQMQB010000065.1:0-9680 GCA_052172715.1 Giesbergeria sp.
GCCGGCGCCACACAGGCGGCCTGCTGGCTGCATGCGCCACCGGAGCAGTCATGAGCACCGTCGATTCGCCCTCCACCGTGCTGGTGCAAGCCGGTGATCTGGCCAAGAGCTTCGATGTCTCCGCTCCCTGGCTCAACCGTGTGATCGAGCGGCGGCCGCGCACACTCTTGCATGCGGTCGATGGCGTCAGTTTCGAGATCGAGCGTGGCAAGACGCTGGCGCTGGTCGGTGAATCGGGCTGCGGCAAGAGCACCGTGGCGCGCCTGCTGGTGGGCCTGTACCACCCGTCGCGCGGGAGTTTTCAGTTCGACGGGCAGGACGCGCATGCAGGCTATGCCGGCGCCAATGCGCGCGCGCTGCGCCGGCGCATCCAGATGATTTTCCAGGACCCCTACGCCAGCCTGAACCCGCGCTGGCGGGTCGAAGCCATCGTGGGCGAGCCGCTGCAAGAGCACGGCATGGCAAGCAGCAAGGCGGAGCTGCGCGAGCGCGTCGGCGCGCTGCTTGAATCGGTCGGCCTCTCGCCGCTCGACATGGCCAAATTCCCGCACCAGTTCTCGGGTGGGCAGCGCCAGCGCGTGTCGATTGCTCGCGCCCTGGCCACCGAGCCGGAGTTCCTGGTGTGCGACGAGCCCACCTCGGCGCTCGACGTGTCGGTGCAGGCGCAGGTGCTCAACATCATGAAGGACCTGCAGCAGCGCCGGGGGCTGACGTATCTGTTCATCAGCCACAACCTGGCCGTGGTGCGCCACGTGAGCGACGCAGTCGGTGTGATGTACCTCGGGCGCCTCGTCGAGCTGGCGGACAAGGCGAGCCTGTTCAGCCAGCCACGCCACCCCTACACGCGCATGCTGCTCGACGCCATCCCCAAGATGCACGACACCGGCCGCGCGCGCACGCCCGTGCAGGGCGAGGTTCCCAACCCGCTGTCGCCACCGCCAGGCTGCGCTTTCAACCCGCGCTGCCCGCACGCCAACGATCGCTGCCGCAGCGAGCGGCCGGCGTTGCTGAGCCTGGGCGGCATCCGCATCGCCTGCCATGCGGTGGAAGAGGGGCGGATTTAAAACGGTGCCAGGGTGCGAGTTCGCTATACTAACAATAGCTGTAACCGCTCGCCATATAAGCGTTAGAGGCTATTTTCACTTAAATTTTTAGTGCCTGGATATTGAGCCGGCTGGTCAATCTCTCCATGTCTGCTACAAAGCTCCACGGGCCGCGTGCGCCCGAACCAGGAGATTTGAATGACCACTTTCACCCTCGATAGTCCCGACATCCCTGCCGGCGGTAGTGTCCCCGCACACTTTGAATTTGACGGCTTTGGCTGCTCAGGCCGCAACGAATCGCCCGCGCTGCACTGGAGCGGAGCGCCCGATGGCACCAAGAGCTTCGCACTTACGGTCTATGACCCGGACGCCCCTAGCGGTTCGGGCTGGTGGCACTGGTTTGTTGTGGATATGGCGGCGGACACGGCCGCACTGGCACCCAACGCGGGCGTCAAGGGCGGCGCGAGCCTGCCCAAGGGCGCGCGCCACATTCGCAACGACTACGGCGCCTATGCCTGGGGCGGTCTGTGCCCGCCACCGGGTGACAAACCGCACCGCTACGTCTTCACCGTACATGCTCTGGGCGTGGATCGGCTGGATATTCCGGACGATGCCTCGGCCGCACTCGCGGGTTTCATGGTGAACGCCAACACCTTGGCCAAGGCGAGCTTTACCTCTACCTATGCGCGCGTGGGGTAACGGCTTCGGTGCAGAGTTTGTTGCGGCACACGAGGAGCCGCCGTGGAACCCCCGAATCAGCCATTGGAAAAAAGCTTGGACCGGGTTTCTGCGTGAGAACGCCTATTTGTGGATGAACGATGTGGCGAAGAGCAAGACGCCGAAAATTAGGATAATGCTCGAAACAATAGAGATAATCCTATCGAAGGCAGAATTCGCCAGCGCAGCCGTATAGCTTCCATATTCTTCTATACCAGCGACGTTTCTTCTATGAAATTTTCGACGGCCAATAAAGAGGCGTCCAATAAGCCCAACGATAAAAAACACAATGCCCCAGAATAAAGTCATCGCCCCTCCAAATAAAGACGCGTATGGTAGCTGTGGGATGGAATTTGTGTGTATCAAATGTTGTCGGAAAATCCGGTCACGTATACCGTTTCGCGCGCAGGTTGTCTTTCATCTGCTGCAGCACGGGCTGCAGCGAGCTGCCGATGCGCAGCGCCACGCAGGTGGCCAGCACGTCGAGGATCAGCAGGTGCAGCAGGCGCGAAACCATGGGGCTGTAGCGGTCGTAGCCCTCGGGGTGGTCGGCTGCGAGGTGGATGTGGCAGGCGGCGGCCAGCGGTGAGCCGCTCGACGTGATGGCGATCGTAGTCGCGCCATTGCGCCGGGCGATGTCCGCTGCGTCCATCAGGTCGCGCGTACGGCCCGAGTTCGAAATGATGACCAGGCAGTCGCCTTTGCCCAGCAGCGTCGCGCTCATGACCTGGATGTGGCCGTCGCTGGTGGCGAGCGAGGTGACGCCCAAACGGAAGAACTTGTGCTGCGCGTCCTGCGCGACGATGCCCGAATTGCCCGCGCCGTGGAACTCGATGCGTCCGCGCTGGCGCCAGGTGTCGGCCAGTGCGACCGCTGCGCGCTCCAGGGCGCTGGAGCTGGCAGCATTGCGGTACTGCAAAAACGCCGCCACGGTGTTGTCCACCACTTTGACCAGTACGTCGCTGGTCTTGTCGTCCAGGTCCACACTGCGGTGAATAAAGGGCACGCCCTCACTCACGCTGCCCGCGAGCTTGAGCTTGAAATCGGCCAGACCGTCGTAACCCATGCTGCGGCAAAAGCGCACCACCGTGGGTTTGCTGACATGGGAGCGCTCGGCCAGCTCGCGCACTGGCAGGCGGGCAAACGCACGCGGATCGGTCAGTACCAGGCGGCCCACGCGCTGCTCGGCCGGGGCCAGGGAAGACAGGGATGCGGTAATGCGATCGAGCATGAAGGGTGGGCGTAGCGTGCGCGAGGCGACTCGTCGCAATGTAACCGGGATTCATGGCCCAACGGCGGGGCATACACTTGGTGCTTCCGCCTTAAGGACGTCCTGCATAACTCCTCGCGGCGTGTGACAGCGCGGCCTCGGGCGGTCTGCTGCGTTGTGTTTCACAGCCAATAGCACCGGCTATTGACTGCAAAACACGCCGTGCATCCCATCCCGATCCGCACTCTACGCCTCTCGCGTAGAGTGATGCAGGACATCCTTAACTCGTTCCCCCGCTTTTTCTGCAGGACCCGCATGAACCAGCTCGACGCACTCAAACAGTTCACCACCGTGGTGGCCGACACCGGCGACTTCAAACAGATGGCGCAGTTCCAGCCACAGGACGCCACCACCAACCCTTCGCTCATCCTCAAGGCAGTGCAAAAGCCGGACTACGCGCCGCTGCTGCAATCGACCGTGGACGCATGGCGCGGCCGCGGTGTGGACGAGGTCATCGACCGCCTGCTGGTGCGGTTTGGCTGCGAGATCTTGGCGACTATTCCAGGACGGGTGTCGACTGAGGTTGACGCGCGCCTGAGCTTCGATACCAGCGCTACCGTCTCGCGCGCCGAGCGGATCATTGAGCTGTACCAGGCCCAGGAGGTGCACATTGACCGCGTGCTCATCAAGGTGGCTGCCACCTGGGAAGGCATCGAGGCGGCGCGCAAGCTCGAAGCGCGCGGCATCCACACCAATTTGACGCTGCTGTTCTCCATGGCACAGGCAGTGGCGTGCGGTCAGGCCAAAGTGCAGCTCATTTCGCCCTTTGTCGGCCGCATTTACGACTGGTACAAGAAGCAGGCTGGCGCCCAGTGGGACGAGGCTGCCAAGGCAGGTGCCAATGACCCTGGCGTGCAGTCGGTCACGCAGATCTACCACTACTACAAGCGCTTTGGCATCGACACCGAAATCATGGGTGCGAGCTTTCGCAACATCGGCCAGATCACGGCGCTGGCCGGTTGTGACCTGCTCACCATCGCGCCTGAGTTGCTGGCCCAGTTGGCACAAAGCGAGGCGCCGCTGCCGCGTGCTTTGGACGCCGAAGCCGCGCGCAGCATGGACATTGCCGCCATTCAGTACGACGAGGCAGGCTTCCGCTACGCGCTTAACGAAGACGCCATGGCCACCGAGAAGCTGGCAGAAGGCATTCGTGCCTTTGCGGTGGATGCGGTGAAGCTCGAAAAACTCATTCTGGCAGCCTGAGTGGGCCGCTGAGCGGCAGACAAAGCCCCGCACGCAAGCCGTGCGGCTCTATCGCCTCTGCCACGGCGCGCCCGCCGTGTCGCAGCGCTATTTCCTCGACGATGGACAGGCCCAGACCGCAGCCGCCGGCCTTGTCCGAGCCGCGCCAGAAGCGCGAAAACAGGTCTGCGAAATGTCCGGGAGCAACACCCGGCCCGTCGTCTTCCACCGCCAGAGTGGCCCAGCCCTCTGGCTCGGCAGAGACCCGCACCGTCACGGTGGCGCCGTCGCCGGCATAGTGCAGGGCGTTGTCGATCAAATTGGTGAGGGCCTCCCGCAGCAGCAAGGGTTGGCCCTGCACCCGTCGCCGCTCATCGCCTTCGTAGCCCAGGTCGATGTTCTGTGCCAGAGCGCGACCGGCCCATTCCCGTGCCACTTCACGCGCGAGCGCGGCGAGGTCAATGGGCTGCATCTCTACGCTGGCCTCTGAGCGCGCCAGCTGCAGCAGCTGGTGCACCAGGTGGGCACTGCGCCGGGCGGCAGCGAGTACCTTGTCCAGGCGTTCGCGCACGACAGGCTCCTGGCTCTCGTGCAGCGCCAATTCGGTCTGGGCGATAAGGCCTGCCAGCGGCGTGCGCAGTTGGTGGGCCGCATCGTTCAGAAACCGCTTTTCCTTTTGCTGGCTGCGTGCCACGGCTTCGAGCAATCCGTTGATAGTGCTGGCGAGCGAATGCACCTCCTGCGGTGCCGAGGTCATTTCAATGGGGGGCAGTGGGTCCGTGCCGCCATGGGAGCGCGCGCCCGCTTGCTTGATCTGTGCTTCCAGACGCTTGAGCGGCTGTAAGCCGCGCAGCACCCCGGCGTACACCAACGCGCTCAGTGCGAGCCCCATCAGGCCCATGGGCAGCAGCATCTGTGCCAGCAGTTCCTGTGCAATCCGCTTGCGCACGGCGAGGCTCTGCGCCACCTGCACCCGCAGGGTTTGGCGTGCCTGGGGCGTTCCGTAGTCCACGTCCAGCAGGGCGACGCGCACGGGTTTGCCATCAAGCTGAGTCTGGTAGAGCAGCGGCTCGCCCATCCGCACGCCTACCGGCGGCGGGGGCGGAAGCTGGGCGTTTCCCAGCAGAAACTTGCCCGGCGGGGACGACACCATGTAGGTGATGCGGTCGGCAGGGTCTTGCTCCAGGATGTCCTGCGCGGCCCTTGGGAAGTCGACCAGCAGCCCGTCGCCAATCGGTTTGATCTGCCGCGCCAGGGAGCGCACCGATTGGGTCAGCGTCTGGTCGATGCCCTTCTCGCCGTTTTGCAACGCAATGCGCCATGCAAGAAAGCCGCCGAACAACCACAGCACCAGTTGGGGCAGCAGCAGCCACAGCAGGAGCTTGCGTTTGAGCGAGACACCAGACGGCGGTCGCATGCTGCCTACTGGGCCTGCGCAGTGGGTTTGGCCAGCATGTAGCCCAGGCCGCGGATGTTGCGAATGGCCAGGCTCGAAGGGTCGAGTTTTTTGCGCAGGCGGTGTACGTACACCTCCAGCGCGTTCGAGTTGGGCAGCGATGCGGTCTGCCCTTGCTCTGGCGGACTGGCGCGCCAGGCTGCCAGCACATCCTCGCGGGTGACCACTTCGCCGCAGCGGTGGACCAGAAGCTCCAGCAGCTCCCACTCGCGCTGCGTCAGGTCAAGCGGCTCGCCGTGCAGTGTGGCGGCGTGTCGGCCGTGGTCAAGTTGCAGCGGGCCAAGGGTGGTGCCGGCGCCGCCAGAGACGCCGCTCGTATGACTGAATGCGGGCTGGCGCGCACGCCGCAGCATGGCTTGCAGCCTGGCATGCAGCTCTTGCATGTTGAAAGGCTTGGTGATGTAGTCGTCGGCGCCGGCATTGAGCCCGCGCACACGGTCGTCCACACCGTCGCGGGCCGTGAGCACCAACACGGGAAGACCGGCAATGTGCTGGCGCACCCAGACCAGAAGCTCCATACCGTCGGTGCCTGGCAGGCCCAGATCCAACATGATCCCGTCCACCACCTGCGCCTGTAAAAGCGCCATGGCCTGCGGCACGCTGGAGGCTGTGCAGACGGCGTAGTCAAGCTGCTTGAGCTGCCCGGTGAGCGCGTCCAACAGCAGTGCGTCGTCTTCGACGATAAGTATCGTGACCATGGAATTGAGCATATCTCCGAAACTTTCGCGGCGGCAACTGCAAAACATGTTTAAGGTCTTTCCGTGCGACGTCCACGGGAAAATCCGAAACATGTCGTACGGGAAACCCCCAGTACGGCAATTAATTATTGTAATTAAAGTACGCCTTGCGCTGGCCGGAACCGTCGCCAGAGCGGGCAGGGAATCACTACATTCAGGAGACAGAAGGAATGAGAAATATCACGAAGATAGCCGCCGTGGCCATGGGTTTGGCGGTCACCTTGTCCGCCACCGCGGGGGAGGTCGAGGTCTTGCATTACTGGACGTCAGGCGGCGAGGCCAAGTCGGCCGCCGAGCTGAAGAAAATCATGCAAGCCAAGGGCCACACCTGGCGCGATTTTGCGGTGGCAGGCGGAGGTGGCGACAGTGCCATGACCGTGCTCAAGAGTCGCGTGATTTCGGGCAACCCACCGTCGGCTGCGCAGGTCAAAGGCCCGGGGATCCAGGAATGGGCTGCCGAAGGCGTGCTGGCTAACATGGATGCGGTGGCCAAAGCCGGGAAATGGGACGAGGAACTCCCTCAGGTCGTGGCCAACGTGATGAAGTACCAGGGCAGCTACGTTGCCGCCCCCGTCAATGTCCACCGCGTCAACTGGCTGTGGGGCAGCGCCGACGCATTGAAGAAGGCCGGCGTCACCGCCATGCCCAAGACCTGGGACGAATTTTTTGCGGCTGCTGACAAGCTCAAGGCCGCTGGCCTCATTCCGGTGGCCCACGGAGGCCAGAACTGGCAGGATTTCACAACTTTTGAGTCCGTGGTCCTCGGCACAGGCGGCGCCAAGTTCTACCAGGATGCACTGGTCCGGCTGGACAACAAGGCGCTCACCAGCGACACCATGAAGAAGTCGCTGGAAACCTTCCGGCGCATCAAGTCTTACACCGATCCCGCAGCGCCGGGCCGCGACTGGAACTTGGCCACCGCCATGCTGATTCAGGGCAAAGCCGGTTTTCAGCTGATGGGCGACTGGGCCAAGGGTGAGTTCATTGCTGCTGGCAAACAGCCAGGCAAAGACTTCATGTGCGCAGCAGCCCCGGGCACTGCGAACGCGTTCACCTTCAACGTCGATTCGTTCATCTTCTTCAAGCTCAAGGACCCGGCTGCGCAGAAAGCGCAGAGCGACCTGGCGAACGCGCTGATGAGCGCTGACTTCCAGCAGGTGTTCAACCTGAACAAGGGGTCCATCCCCGTGCGCACGGGTCAGAGCATGGAGAAGTTTGACGAGTGCGCCAAGCTGTCTGCCAAGGATTTTGCCGAGACAGCGAAAACCGGGGGGCTGGTGCCAAGCATTGCCCACGGCATGGCGATTGCGCCGGCGACAGAAGGCGCCATCAAGGACGTCGTCAGCCAGTTCTGGAACGACGACAAAGTGAGTGTCGCCGACGCCATGAAGCAGATCGCGACCGCCGCGAAAACAAAATAAACCACTGAGGGATCCCATCATGATGAAAAGAAACCGCCTCGCGGCGGTGGCTTTGGCCGCCGCATGCGCAAATGGTGCCATGGCAATGGACGTTGCCGGGTTTGAATTCAACGGTTACTCGCGGGGCGGGCCGGTGTTCAACCACTCAGACGGTGTGAAAGGCGGGCTCGCCTTGGGCGGTGATCTGCAGAAGTTCCGCCTGGGCAACGAGGGCGACAACGGCATCGAAGTCAACTTTGCACGCACCTTTGACACCAACGGCGTCAAGTGGAAAGTGAACTACATGCCCGCCAAATGGGGCAGCGGTGACATTGGCACCGAGCAGGCCTACGTCGAAATGGGCGGGTTTGCGTTTGCCCCGGAAGCAAAGTTTTGGGTGGGCCAGCGCCGCCTGCGCATTCAGGATGTGCACGTTGTGGACAACTTTCTGATGAACTACGGCGACAACCAGGGTGGCGGGGTGACCGACATTCCTGTGGGTGGCATGAAGCTCGGTGTTGGTGTCTTCACGGGCGACAAGTTCGACAACCATCTGCCTGCCGGTGTGAAGGCACACCGCATCAATGCCGATCTTTCGGAGATCAACACCAATCCCGGCGGCAAGCTGCGGGTGTTGTTGACAGCGGTGGGTGGCAGCGGCCAGGCCAACGGGGGATCGGGAACTGGCATTTCGGTTTCGCACAACCAGGCCGATTTTCTGATGAAGGGCATGAGCAACGCGCTGTTCCTGCAAACGTCGCGGGGCCATGCACGCATTGACGGTGAGTTTGAGTCCATTGACGGACTTACTGCCGGCAAGCGTGCCACGCGCATCGCCGATTCGATCAATTGGCAGAGCGGGCCTTTTGGTGGCCAGGCGCTCATCGCGTACCAGACCAGCAAGTCCGATCTGGGTGGCCCCACCACCAAAGATTTCTCTTTGGGTGGCCGCGCCTCGTACGCCTTCACGCAGCACGTCAAAGCGCTGGCCGAAGTGTCTACCACTACGCGCAAGGGCGCCGGAGCAGACCAGCGCCTGAACAAAGTCACGCTGGCAGCCGCCTTGGCGACGGGGTCTGATTTCTGGTCGCGCCCCGAGCTGCGTTTGTACGTGACGCGGGCCAATTGGAACCAGGCTGCTGCGGCTGCCAATGCCGGCAGCTTCGGTGCCAACGGAAAAACCTCGCGCACGCTTGTGGGCTTGCAGTACGAGGTGTGGTGGTGAGACGCATGGTGAGTCAAGCAAGGGTTGCATAGTTTGGGGGCGCCCTGGCGCCCCCTTTTTTTCTGCCGGCAGGTGCGTGCTTGCACCGTGCCATACGAACCGCACACTCTCTCGCAGCAATGAAGAATTCTTTTGAAAACTGGCTTCCCAAGATCGTCGTAGCGCCGGCCTTCGTCCTGGGGTTTGCCTTTATCTATGGCCTTATGGTCTGGAACGGGGCGCTCAGCCTGACCGTCTCGCGCATGCTGCCCAACTATGGCTGGGCGGGCCTGGCGCAGTACGAACAACTCTGGGCCATGGAGCGTTGGTGGCTGGCGCTCAAGAACCTTGGCATTTTCGGCGTGGGCTATGTGGGCGGGTCGCTCGTCATTGGCGTACTGTTGGCGGTGTTGCTCGACCAAAAAATCCGTGCTGAGGGCGCCCTGCGCACGATTTACCTCTACCCGATGGCGCTGTCGTTCATCGTCACGGGTACCGCCTGGAAGTGGCTGCTCAACCCCGGCATGGGCATCGAGAAGCTGGTGCGCGACTGGGGCTTTCCGGGTTTCAGCTTCGACTGGCTGGTGGACACTGACAAGGCCATCTACTGCGTGGTAATCGCCGGCATTTGGCAGAGCGCAGGCTTTGCCATGGCGCTCTTTTTGGCGGGA
>JBQMQB010000066.1:0-6071 GCA_052172715.1 Giesbergeria sp.
CTCCGGAACTATGCTTGACG
This sequence comes from Giesbergeria sp., assembly GCA_052172715.1. Taxonomy (GTDB): domain Bacteria; phylum Pseudomonadota; class Gammaproteobacteria; order Burkholderiales; family Burkholderiaceae_C; genus Simplicispira. The sequence goes on from JBQMQB010000066.1 coordinate 21, forward strand.
CTTGGGTCTCCCGTGCGCATGTGCCGGTCCCGTCGTCAAGGAGGTTCGATGTCAGCGCAGTCCACCATCGGGTCATCGGTCGAGGAGCCGACGCCACTTTCCCGCCACTTTTTCCAGTGCGAACACGCGAGCGGCCCGCTGCATGCGCTTGCTTGCTCCTTTGAAGGTCTGCACGCGTTCTGCGCCCAGCGCCGAGTGACCACGCTCACGGTCGCACTTATCCTGGCTGTGGTGGCCGGTTTGCTGAGCTAAAGCTGGTTCCACCGTGAGCCGCGTGAACCTGGCCCGGCAGCTTCCCGAGGTCGGGGAACAGGCGCTTTCACTGCTAGACCCTGCACGCGGAACGCTTGAAGTACCGGTGCGTTCGGAAATCTTCGGGGCGCTGCGTTTTGCCCAGCATGGCAAGTCGCTGGGTGAGGCGCACCATGTGCGTGCCGGTCGGCGCACCTCGCCGTTTTTTCCGCGTCTGGGTCAGAACATTGTGGTGTTGCGCGAGGCGCATGCCTTCCTCGCACTGCAGGTGCGCAGCGGGCACCATGTGCACTCCGCGGGCGAATGGCTGCTGGACAATTTTTACGTGGTGCTTGGTCAACTTAAGGAAATCCACGAGGCGCTACCGCGGCGCTACTTTCGCGATTTGCCAGTGTTGGCCGACGAACACCTTGCCGGCCTGCCGCGGGTCTATGGGGTCGCCTGGGCCTTCGTTGCCCACTCCGACAGCGCCTTCGATGAAGGCCTGCTCATCCAATACCTGCGTGCCTACCAGCAGGCAGCCGAGCTCACCCTGGGCGAACTGTGGGCCTTGCCCACCACTCTGCGGGTGGTATTGGTGGAGAACCTGCGGCGCTTGGCCGAGCGCGTGGCCACCGCCAAGGCAGCGCGCACTACCGCCAACCTGTGGTCTGACCGGTTTCTGGCCGCCGGGCGCACCGAACCGATGCCTATTGCGCCTGTGCTCGCGGACATGCAGGCGCGCGGGGTGCTCGAATCGTTTGCGCTGCAGGTGCTCGTGCGGCTCGAAGACGATGCGCTTATGCATGAAGACAGCGCTGACACCGTGGCCCCCGTGCGTGCTGCCATCGCCAAGTTGTTGCACGATCCGGTGCAGTCGCAGGTGGATCTGCACGCCGCACAGGCGGCGGACGACCTCAGCGTGCGCAACGCAATCACCGCGCTGCGGGTGCTGGGCGACGCCGACTGGCGCGCAATTGTGGGTGCGACCAGCCTGCTCATGCAGACGTTGGTCGAATCGGAGCTGTTTCGCAGCGAGCGCGCGGACACGCAGGACCAATCTCTTCACGCCATCGAACGGCTCGCTCGGCGCGCCGGTACGAGTGAGCTGCATGTCGCTCGCACCCTTTTGCAGCATATGCGCTCGGGTGGTGAGGAGGGCGATCGCGCCGCCAACGTACCCGACTGCACCGCCGCTCCCCTGTGGTGGTTGAAGGGTCCAGGCCTGCCCACGCTGCGCCAGGCTCTGGGTATCGAGGTACGTATTGCCCAGTGCTGGGGCAGTCGGCTGCGCAGTTGCGCCACACCGCTCTATCTGGGCACGGTGATCGGCGGTACGGTTGCGCTGGCGTGGCTGTTTGCGGCGCACCAGCAGGCCGCTGGTGCGGGTGGTCCGGTGCTTGCTGCCATGGCGCTGCTGGCCCTGTGGCCGGCGAGCGAGGCCGTGGTGGCGCTGTTGCACCGACTCATCAGCGAGTCGTTGCCGCCTGACCGGCTGCCCCGACTGGCGCTCTTGGAAGGGCTCTCACCCGCACAGCGTGTGCTGGTGGTGATTCCAGCGTTGTTGACGAACAAGGTCGGCGTGCACGCCCTGGTGCACCAGCTCGAACTGCATTACCTGGCCAATGCCGAGCGCCATACGCAGTTTGCGCTGCTGACCGACTACACCGATGCGAGCGCCCAAAGCATGCCGGGCGACGCGGTGCTCTTGGCCGAAGCGACGGATGCCATCGATGCCCTTGAGCGCCGTTATGCGCAGGGAATGCAGAATCACCGTGAGCGCCGCTTCCTGCTGCTGCACCGCGAGCGCAGTTGGTCTGAGAGCGAGCGCTGCTGGATGGGGCGCGAGCGCAAGCGCGGCAAGCTTGAGCTGCTGTTGGCGCTTTTGGCTGAGGGTGGTGCTTCGCCTTTCATCGATTTGGGCGTGTGCTCGCAGCCTGCGGCGCAGACGGCCTATGTGCTCACGCTTGATGCCGACACTGGGCTGCCACTGGGCACGCTGCGCGCCCTGGTGGGTGTGGCAGCGCACCCGCTCAATCACCCGCAGATCGATCCGCAGAGCCGCCGCGTGTGCCGCGGCTACGGGATCTTGCAGCCAAGGTTGCTTACCCCACTGCCCGCCGTGCGTGAGGCGACGCCGTTTCATTGGCTTTTCGCTGGGCACTGCGGAGTGGACCCTTACAGCGCTGCCAGCTCTGAGGTTTATCAGGATCTGTTTGGCGAGGGTACGTTTTCCGGAAAAGGGCTGCTGCATGTGCACGCGGTGCACGCGGTGCTGGCCGGGCGACTGCCGCGCGAGCAAATTCTCAGCCACGACCTGCTTGAAGGCGCGATTGCACGTTGTGGTGGGGTGAGCGACGTCACCCTGATCGAAGACGCGCCCGTGCACGCCGACGTGGCCGCCTCGCGCGTGCACCGCTGGACGCGCGGCGACTGGCAGCTGCTCCCGGTGCTCGCGCGCCCATGGCGTTACGGTCTGCCGACCATCCAGCGCTGGAAGATGCTGGACAACCTGCGCCGCTCGATGGTCGCCCCGGTGGCGCTTGTGCTGCTGGTGCTGGTTCTGGCAACCGGGGCCGATGCGCCCTGGAGCGCACTGGTGCTGGTGGCGGCGGGGTATCTCGTGGGCCCGCTGCTTGGCGCGATTGCTGGCCTGGCGCCTGCGCGAGACGACATTGCACTGGCCCATTTCTACCGTGAGGCGCTGGCCGACTTGCTGCGGGCCTTTGCTGTCACGCTGTGGGATCTGGCCATGCTGCTTGGGCATGGGGTTCGGCAGGTGCACGCGGTCACACTGGCTCTGTGGCGAACGCTGGTGAGCCGCAGGGGCCTGTTGCGCTGGACCACCGCTGCCGCCGCGCAGGCTGGCGTGCAGCACACCCTGGGCGGGCTGGTGCGGCGCCACGCGATGGAGAGCGCCGTGGCCATCGCCGTGGGCGCCGCGCTGCTGGCCACCACACCTGCTCCCCGTGCCGCAGCGGTACTGGCCTGCGCCGTGTGGGCCTGCGTGCCGCTGTGGGTGTGGATTGCGAGCCGCCCGTGGCAGATGCGTGCCGAGCAGGCACTGGACACGGCTGAGCGCGACTACCTCACAGGGGTGGCTCACGACACTTGGCAGTTCTTTGCCCGCCATGTGGGCCCGGCAACCCACTACCTGCCACCCGACAACGTGCAACACGCACCGAGCGAAATGGTGGCTGAGCGCACCTCACCCACCAATATCGGGCTGTACCTGCTTTCGGTAGCGTGCGCGCAGCGCTTTGGTTTTGTCACCGTAGCCGAGCTGCTTGACCGTTGCGAGCAAACCCTCACCACACTCGATCAGCTGGCGCGTCACAGGGGGCATTTCCTCAACTGGTACGACACGCGCACGCTCGCGCCGCTCCTGCCGCAGTATGTTTCGACGGTCGACAGCGGCAACCTGTGCGGCCACCTGATTGCCTTGGCCGGTGCCTGCGATGCGCTCGTTGACGAAGGCGTCAGCACCGCTACGGCGCTGCAGGCCGGGCGGCTGCGCGAGCTGGCCGCACGCAGCCGCCAGCTGGCGGGGCAGGCACAGTTTGGTTTTTTGTTCAATGCGCGGCGGCGGCTTTTGCACATTGGCTTGCGGGTGGCAGAAAACGAGGTCGATGACAACTACTACGATTTGCTCGCTTCCGAAGCGCGGCTTGCGAGTCTCTGGGCCATTGGCAAGGGCGACATACCGGTGGCGCACTGGGCCGCTCTGGGTCGGCCCTTCTACGCTGTGGGTACCACCGTGGGCCTGCGATCGTGGTCCGGTTCCATGTTCGAGTATTTAATGCCTTCGCTCGTGGTGCAGGAGCCTGACGGCAGCGCGATCGAGCGGGCACTGCTCGCCGCGCTGCGTGAGCAGATCCAATTTGGCAAGGCGCACGGCGTCCCCTGGGGTGTTTCCGAATGCGCCTATGCCGCGAGCGACCACACGCTGGCTTATCAGTACGCGCCGCAGGGCGTGCCGCGGCTTGCCCTGCGGCGAACACCCGCCGACGAGTTGGTGGTCGCCCCCTACGCGACAGCCCTTGCCGCGCAGGTGGACCCAGCAGCAGCTGTGGCCAATTTTCAGGCACTCGAAGACCTTGGCGCGCGGGGTGCAGAAGGTTTTATCGAAGCGTTGGACTACACGCCGGATCGGCAGCTCGACGGCAGCGTCTTCATCCGCGTACAAACGCACATGGCGCACCACCAAGGCATGACACTGGTGGCTCTGGCCAACGTGCTGTTCGCGGGCACACCACGGCGATGGACGATGCACGACGCGCGACTTGAAGCTGTTGCCTCGCTTTTGCAGGAGCGGGTGCCGCGCGAAGTCTCGCGCCTGCTCGAACCCGAGCCGCTGGTGCTGCCGCAGCTGGGTCGCGATGCAGTGCTCTCGCCGTGGCGCCCGGTCGCGCCGGCAGAAATCGCCGTGCAGCCCACGCTGCTCCTCTCGAACGGGCGTTACAGCGTGGCTCTGCGCAGCAATGGCGCGGGCTGGAGCCAGCGCGCGGGTGTCGACGTGTCGCGCTGGCACGACGACGCCCTGCGCGACGACCACGGCAACTTCTTCTTCCTTCGCCGCACTGAAGGCCCGGCAGCAGGCAAGGTCTATTCATTGTCGCAGCGGCCCGCTCCCGACCCGGCAGTCGATTACAGCGCCGTCTTCCATGCCGACCACGTCTGCCTGCATGCGCAATGGTCCGACCTGTCGAGCATTTGCACCGTGTGGGTAAGTCCGGAAGACGACATCGAGTTGCGCCGGGTGGAGTTGCACCACAGCGGAGACGAAGCCCTAAGCATCGAACTGCTCTCTGTATTCGAGGTCGCGCTGCTCGCTGCGCGTGCCGACGAAGCGCACCCAGCCTTTGCCAACCTGTTCGTGCGTGCACATTGGGATGCAGCATCCCGTGCGCTCTATTTCGCCCGGCGCCCGAACGTCGAGCACCAAGCTGCAGCGCATGCGGTGCATTTTCTCGCCCTTGCCGACAACTTGCCTATGGAAGTGCGCGCCCAAGCAGACCGTGCGGCCTGGCAGGGACGGCACCATGTGCCAGGCGCGCCCATTGCGCATTTCGCACCGCAAGACGGCGAGAGCGGAGAGCGCATTACCGGGCTCGACCCAGTGGCTGCGCTGTCGGTCACCCTGACAGTGCCAGCGCACGGCATGGTGAGTTTCACTTTTGCTACTGCTGCGGCTGACTCGCGTGACGCGCTCGAAACGCTGGTTGACCGCTACCGCCAAAAAGGCGCCATCGAACGCTCCGTCATCATGTCGTCCACCGTGGCCAGCGTGCGCCAGCGCGACATAGTGCTCGCGTCCGCAGACCGTTCGGCAGTGCAGAACCTGGCGACTCTGGTTGCGCTCGTGCACGCGCGCCCTGCTGCCGGCAAGACTGGCGCCGGTCACATCGACCGGCGGGCCCTGTGGCGGCTGGGTATCTCGGGCGACCGCCCCATCTTGCTTGTTGAGGTCGGCACTCTCGATGGCCTGCGGTTGGTGCAGACCATGGTCCAGGCGCTGCGGCAGTGGGCATGGGGCAATCTGGCCTGTGACCTGGTGGTGGTCAACACCGAGCCTTGGTCTTACCTCATGCCGCTGGCCCAGGAGCTGCGGGCGCTGCGTGAGCGCCACGCTGCCGAGTTGGCCTTGCCGGATGCGGCGCGCAACTGTGCCTTGTACATCGTGCAGAAGGGTGACTTGGGTGCCAGCGAAGAAGCCGCATTGCGTGTGCTGGCGCGGGTGCGCTTTGTGGCCGACGGCCGACCGCTTGCCCACCATGTGGATGAATTGCTGCAATGGCACGAAGCAGCGCGCCAGAAGCG
>JBQMQB010000066.1:6171-9659 GCA_052172715.1 Giesbergeria sp.
TTGCAAAACGTGGACACCGGCGATACCTGGGCCCTGGGCGCGGGACCGGGAGCCGCGGACGTGCGCTACCGCGTCACATACGACTTTGGCGTCAGCACCATTGCGCACCGCAATGGTGCACTGGAGGTCAGCGCGCACTGGTGCACGGACCGAGTGGCTTCGCTTAAGCAGGTCCGTATCGTGCTGTGCAACCGTGGCACCGCGCCGCTCAGTCTGCGTGTTGCGGGTATCTTCGAATGGCTGATGGGCTCGCGACGGGTCGATCGCCAGACCGTGCGCACTGTCGCAGCGCCGCTGCCCGGCTCGGTGGCCGGAGTCGATGTGCTGTTTGCCACCCAGAACGACAACCAAGGTGGCTTCGGCGGCGGTACCGCAGTGGTCTGGCTGCAGGATAGCCAAGGCCAAACTTGGCTGACCGACTGGACATGCGACCGGCGCGAGCTGTTCGACGGCGCAGGCCGTGCCGTGCTGCCGCACCGCCTGGGCGAACGTACAGGCGCCGGACTTGACCCCTGCGCTGCGCTGTCGGCGTCTTTCGAACTGACCGCTGGAGCGACCACGCAATGGACCTTTGTTATTGGCTGGGCGCCGTCGCTCGACGCGGCGCGGACCCTGGCAGCGAACGCGGCGGGGACTGACTCTAAAACCCGCGAAGACGCCGCGCGCAGCCAATGGCGCAGCTTACTGAGCGCCGTGCAGGTGCACACCCCTGACCCGCTTTTCAACGCCCTGACCAACGGCTGGCTGTGCTATCAGAGCTTGGCCTGCCGGTTGTGGGCGCGCGCGGGCTTTTACCAAGCCGGGGGCGCCTTCGGGTTCCGCGATCAACTGCAGGACGTCATGGCGCTGGCGCTGCTCGATCCGAAGCTGCTGCGTGCGCAGATGCTGTTGTCCGCCTCGCGCCAGTTCATTGAAGGCGATGTGCAGCACTGGTGGCATCCGCCCGAGGGTGCTGGCGTGCGCACCCGCTGCTCGGACGACCTGCTGTGGCTGCCGCTGGCGGCGGTGCGCTATGTGCAGTTGACGGGCGACGCTGCGGTGTTGGCCGAATCGGTACCGTTTCTCGATGGCGCGCCCGTGCCCGACAACGCACAGGACGCCTATTACGTGCCAACAGTAAGCGCGCAGGTGGCGACCTTGTACGAGCACTGCGCCCGCGCCATTGACCGCAGCCTTGCCGTGGGCCCGCACGGCCTGCCGCTTATCGGCAGCGGTGATTGGAACGACGGCATGAACCGCATCGGTGACAAAGGGCAGGGCGAATCGGTCTGGCTTGGCTGGTTCCTGTGCCATGTAGTCGAAGGCATGGCGCCGCTGGGCGAGGCGCAAGGTGATGCAGAACGCGCGGCGCGTTGGCGAGCCGCGGCCGAGGGCTGGGGTCAGGCGCTGCGCGGGGCGGCTTGGGATGGTGCCTGGTTCACCCGCGCCTTTTTCGACGATGGCACGCCTCTGGGCACCCACGCCGCGCAGGAATGCCGCATCGACCTCATCGCGCAAGCCTGGAGCGTGCTTTCGGGCGTGGCTACATCCGAACAACAGTCCAGCGCCATGGATTCCGCCTACCGCTGGCTGACCGACGAGGCCCACGGCCTCACGCGCCTGCTCGATCCGCCGCTGGTGGACATGCAGCCCAGCGCCGGCTACATCCAGGCGTACCCACCGGGCGTGCGCGAAAACGGCGGTCAGTACTCGCATGGCGTGGTGTGGTGGCTCATGGCGCAGGCAAAAATGGGCGACGCTACGGGCGCATGGCGCACGTTCTGCGGCCTCTCGCCCGCCCACCGCGCGGCCGACCCGGTGCAGGCCGCAATCTACGGGCTCGAACCCTACGTCATGGCGGCCGACATCTATACGCAGCCGCCCTGGACCGGCCGCGGCGGCTGGAGCTGGTACACCGGTTCGGCCGCTTGGATGTACCGCGCCGCGCTGGAGACTTTCCTCGGTCTTTCCGTGCAAGGCGATGCGGTACGGTTCGACGCGCGGCTCCCGCCTCACTGGCCGACTGCCACCGTCGTGTTGCGACGTGGGGCTGCGGAGCATCGCTTCACGTTGTGTTCCGAAGTTGCTGGTCCTGAGGCTACATCGGCCCGTGCAGGCGGCGCTTATGTGCTTGCGCCTGGCGAATGGCTCACTCTGCCAGCCCAGGCGCACTCTGGCGGTTATCTCGTGGTGGTGGCGATACCGGCGAGATCCGGGCATAGCGCCTGACCGCACCACCCTGGCCGAGTGCGCGCGCTTGGTCGGCTGACTTAGTCGAGTGCCTCGAATTTGCTCCCCTAGCTTTAGGCGCAGCTCTCTATCCAAGGGTCTTTCCCCACGCCAGCCCCCCGCCGGGGCTTCTACACTGGTGCGATAACACACCGTGTGAGGACACCTGATGACGATCAAGATTGCCCCCGAGCTGCTTGCACTGCAGCGCCTGTATGCCTGGGAAAGCGAGGCGCCCACGCGCGTGGCTTTGACCCAACCCATGGGCGACGGCAGCGTGCGCGACTTCACTTGGGGTGAGCTGGCTGGCGAAGTGCGCCGCATGGCGGCGCACCTTCAATCGATGGGGATCGAGCCGGGCGACAAGGTTGCCATCCTGTCAAAAAACTGTGCCTGGTGGCTGATGAGCGACCTGGCCATCTGGATGGTCGGCGGTGTCTCGGTGCCGTTGTACCCGACGTTGGCACACGAAACCATTGCCCACATCCTAGAACACAGCGAGGCGCGTGCCTGCTTCATCGGCAAGCTCGATGGCTGGGAGGCCATGGCCCCTGGTGTGCCTGCCGACTTGCCCTGTATCAGCTACGCCGTCTCGCCCGCCTCGGCGCGCAAGGCCTACCCGCTGTGGGACACGCTTTGCAAGGCTGCCAAGCCACTGGCGGGCCAGCCCGTGCGGGAAGGCGAAGACCTGGCGACGCTGATCTACACCTCGGGCACCACTGGCATGCCCAAAGGCGTAATGCACAGCTTTAACACCTTTGCCTGGGCGTTGGATGCTGGCATACGACGCCTGCCCATGGGCCAGGACGACCGCATGCTTTCCTACCTGCCCCTGGCCCACGTGGTCGAGCGTGTGCTGGTCGAGCATGGGTGGCTGCGCACCGGCATGCGTGTGTTTTTTGCCGATTCGCTGGAAACGTTTACTACGGACATGCAGCGTGCGCGGCCCACGATTTTCTTCTCGGTGCCGCGTCTGTGGGTCAAGTTCCAGCAGGCTATCCAGCACAAGATGCCCGACCCCAAGCTGCAGCGCCTGCTGGGCCTGCCTCTCATCGGGGGGTTCGTGCGGCGCAAGATCCAGAAGACGCTGGGCCTCGATCAGGCGCGTATTTGCGCCGGCGGCGCTGCGCCCATGCCGCTCGCGCTGCTGCAGTGGTACAGCAAGCTGGGTATCTCGATCAACGAAGGCTACGGCATGACAGAGAACCTTGCCGTTTCCCACATCACCGTGCCGGGCAAGAACCAGCAAGGCAGCGTGGGCCCGGCCTACGAGGGCGTGC
>JBQMQB010000067.1:0-9651 GCA_052172715.1 Giesbergeria sp.
ACATAAGACGCTTTGGCCGTAGGCAGCGGCGGCTCTTGGGCCAAATCCAGTGCTTGGGCACTATGGGGCACCAAGATGGCGCTGACGGCCAGGGCAAGAAGGGACTTGCGGAAATTTGGCGTGGCGGTTTTGCAGGGCATGGTGTGCTCCTATCGTTTGCAGTGGTGTTACCAGAGAAAAGTCTGAAAAACGTGAAATCTTCTATAAAGCCGATATTTTTGGCTTTAGTTTTGGAGCTTTTGCGGGGCGTAGGTTTGCTGGATTACGACCGTAGTCCCAGGTTTGCGGCCAAACGCAAGGGCGGTAATGCGGTACACCACCATGGGGTCGATATACAGCGGCAGCAGGTTGGCTGCGTCACCTTGGATCAGGTTCTTGGTTTTGCTGCTTTCGTCGTAGGGCAGGATTTCAATCCAATAGAAGGCGCCTTTGCCGTCGTCGCGATCAGCCAGAATAGGGTTGGCTGGGTTGCTTGTGTCGCCATATTTGGCGCCGGTGTATTGGCCGTAGCGCGCGCCTACTGCAAGCATTTGTTCCAAGGTGGGACCAGCACCTGTGTCGCTGTTGTTCCAGAAATCGATCTTGCCGTCGCGCTTGGTGCACAGTGCGCTGCGGCAACCTGTGGTTTCAGCGGCCAGCGGAGCCAGCCTGGAGCCGACGGGTATTTCCTCTCGTGCCAGGGGAAATTGGTCTGCTATGTCGAGGCGGCACAGCTCACCGCCGCCGACACACAGGGCGCTGCCAGGGGCTTCGTTGGTGCCTAGGCGAATGTCTTCTTGGGCATCTTGCAACATGGCCTGCGCAGATTCGGTGGCGCGCTGGTAGTCGGCATCGTTGCCCACCACCAACTCATTGAACAGGGATGTGCGCGAGGCCCACAGGGCCAACAACATGGACAGCATGACGAAGACGATGACGATGAACAGCGCCACGCCTCGTTGTGCGGGGCGTCGGTGCCTGCTAGATAGGGGGGGGGGCATACGATGCATGGTGGTGAACCTGTAGCTGTTAAATCGCCGGGATTGCTGTGCCAACCAGCCCCTGGCTGCGCAGTTGGAAGACGTTACGGAATACCACATGCATGCGTTTGGCGCGCACGCCTGTGAGGGTGCTCATGTCTACTTTGGTGGTGCCGTCGCAGGCGGTGTATTCGCTGCCTGCGGGCACGTCAATGGCTTCGTTGCCGTAGAGCACCATGCAGACCTCGACGGCTTGCACTCGGCTCCACCCAAGTGCATCGGTAGGGGGAGTGCTGGTGTATTGGATCGTGGCGGATCCGGGAGCAGAGTTGTTTTGCACCAGGTAGCGCCATTGGAATTCGGCGACGTTCCGCAAGATGGGCTGTTCGCCGGCGTTGTTGCCGTTGCACCGCAGTTCGTTGGCGACGTTGTCAAACTTGAATTCGCTTTGCAATATAAGGTCTGCGCTGTCGTTGGCGGGGCCGCCCAGGCAGTTGCGCATTAACGCTTGCTCATCGGCACTGTTATATACCTTGTCTTTGTAGCGGCGAAAGCCTACTGTCAAAGAATCGCTGGTGGCGCTGACAGTGTCTTTTACGGGGTTGAAGCCGAGGCCCGTACCGCCTGGATCGACTGCTTGCGTTTCAAATGCCACGGGCTGCAGGTAGGCCTCATTGCCGGTAATGCCAGAGGCGTCGGGGTTGAGGAAGAGCGAGCCGGCCTGGCGCATTTGCATGCCTATGACACGTAGCCCGTAAGCGGCCTGTTGCTGAATGGTGCTGGCATCGCTCACCGTGCCTGAAACGCCGCGCGACACCATGAGCGAGCTGGTCGCGACGGCAATGACGAGCAGACCGATTGCGAGACCGACCAAAAGCTCGATCAGGGTCACCCCGTGCTGCTTGCTACAGGAGGTGCGGCCGCTCAGTTTTTCGGCGACGGCGTGGGCAGGTAGATATTGGTTGGTCATGCTCATGATCCTGCGCAAAAGAATTTGCCTGGGAAGTTGGCGTCGGGTAGGCAGCGACCGGCGACAGGGATGTACTGCAGGTGACAGATGCTTTGTGCCGGGCAGGCGATGGCAGCGCCATCACTTAGGCTTCCGTTGTTGGCGCGGACTTTGGTGGCATCGATGTTGTCTTTGAAGTTTGTGGTGGTGTCGCGCTCGTTTTCTCGCCAGGCGATCATCACGCCCAGTTGGCGCCTTTGCGTGGCCGCGATGCCGCTTTCTGCAGGGGGCACAAAAATGCTGGCTTGTCCCTTGAGGGTGTCCCGAACGCTTTTCTTCCAGGAGGCCAGGTCGTAAGCGGCCAATTGGGCGTGGTCGCAGATGTCTGAGGGGCAATCGACGACAGGCGGCTCAGCGCTGAATGCGGTGACGTAGGCGTCGAGATCGACCGTCGCATTGGGGTTGACCTTCAGGCGTTCGCTCAGGTCTTCAATAAGACGGATGGCCTGGGCCCTGTGCACGGTAGTCGAGGTGTCGCTCAAGGTGCGCATTTGCACGCCAAGGATGCCGAAAATACCCAGTGCGACGACGACGATAGCGATCAGAGATTCGATCAGCGCGAAACCCTGCTGGCGGTTTTTGTGAAATGAGCTAGTGGTCATGGGTGTCAGCCGGTACATGGAATGGCCTCGGGAGGAATAACGCGGACACGACCGCCGGAGCTCATGCAGACGCCGCGTGCGCTGGGGTGTGTGGTGGATTTATTGAATGGCACTAGGCTGAAACCCAGCCAGGCACCGTCTACCGTGCCCCAGCGGTTGAGCTTGATGCTGGCGGCGCCGCCGGTGCGGGTCACTTGCACACTCGCAGGGGCGTCGATGCGTTGCAGTACGGGCTCGGTGGCGCTGCAGCTGCCGTCGTTGTTGGTGTCCTGGCAGACGATCCAGCCGCAGTCCCAGTCGCTCTTGCTTTTTGCACTGGTGCAGCCATTGGTGTTGTTGGGCAGTTTTTGAATAGCCACGTGTCCGGCGCGCTTGATGGCTTCGGATCGTGCGTAGTACAAGGTGGCTTCCAAGTGTTCTGTTGCTTGGCGCACGCGCCAGTTTTCAATCAGGGGAGTGAAACTGGGTGCGGCCAGGGCAGTCAGGACGGCGACAATGGCTACGGTGACCAATAGTTCTATAGCCGTAAAGCCTTGCACTGCCAACAGCGCAGCTGACGGCATGGTCTGACGATAGTGCGGCTGTGCCATGGCTATGGGTGCGTGCGATGGCTGCTTTTTAGGAGCAGGTCTCGTCGCCTTTGATGCGAACGATGCGTCCGCCTGAGCCTGAACACATTTTTACCGCAATGGGGTCAGCCAGGGTTTTACCTTGCGGTATCAACTCAAAAGACATCAGAGTGGGCGTGGTGGCACCACCTATGTGGGACATCATGCCCCAGCGGTCTACGGCAATGCTTCCTGTACTGCCTGGTAGGTTGATTTGCATGCGTGTGGGGGCTGCTGTGACTTGCAGATCGCATTCGTCTGGTGTGTCAAGCGTTCTCACGCAGGCGTCCTGGGTGCCATTGCCGTTGACATCGAAGAAAACGCGCCAGCCACAGCCCCATTCTGTAACAGCCCCGGCAGTGGTGCAGGCTGTGGTATTAGGATTTTTAATCATAATGACGTTGCCCCCGCGCTTGATGGCCTCGGAGCGGGCGTAGTACAAGGACGAGGTGAGTGTTTCGGCGCTGTCTCGTATGCGCCAGCGCTCAATCAGCGGGGTGAAACTGGGGGCCGCCAAGGCCAGGAGCGTTGCCACAATGGCCACGACCACCATGAGTTCGATCAAGGTGAAGCCCTTGCTCATGTGTTTGCGTACTTGAGCTTGAGGGGATGAGAAGGGTGCGGAAACTGCCATATGCGGATCCTAATCAAGTAAGGCGTGGCGAACAAAGCTTCCCCGACCAGTGGTGCACTGGGTGGGACAAACGGTAGCGATTGACCTGGCTCGAGGACAATTGGGCTGTTTGCCCTGGGTATGTCGAGGGGGTGTGGCGCGCTCAAGGCGAGCGAGAGTTGAGGCTTTACAAGGCTGCATCAATATCCCCGGGTGAATCCCCGGCAAGCCCCTGCATTGGGCATGCCCCTGCATTCGCGCATCAGACGCCGCTCTCGCTCGGCGCGGGTTTCTTCGGAGGGGCTGGCGCGGTAGGTGGCTTTTGCGCTGCCTTTTCCGGCTGTGTGCTGGCTGGTGGTTGTCTTGTGTTTCTTGTGATTTTTGGCGCTAGCGTCGTGGGGGATTGCCACACTACATAGCAGCAATGCGGCGGCGATGCTGGGCGCAAGGTGCGTGAAGCGCGTGCACAGGCTCTGGCGGGTAGGTGCGCAATGCTGGGGTGGCATAGGGGTCTCCTGCGAATCGGTTTTGCTGGCTATTGCCGCCAGAAAGGCGGGTACAAACACGTGGCGATACGGCTGCGTGCGTTGCACTTTGAGTATGCGCGCATTCTCGTGGTCGATGCCGCCGTGTACAATCGACGGGTTTTGCATGGTGCAAGACGCACGCCGACAACCGTTCCAGCTGTCGGCGCAAGTAGAACCAGTACCGCATGGCTTTAGTGCCTGCTGCGGACATATTTTCAGGAAATTTCCAAATGATCGCATCCTCCATCAAGGCCGAGGTTGTCAAGGCCAATGCCCGCGCTGCCAACGACACCGGTAGTCCAGAAGTGCAAGTGGCACTGCTGACGGCCCGCATCAACGAATTGATGCCTCACTTCAAACAGCATGCCAAGGACCACCACGGTCGCCGCGGTCTGCTGCGTATGGTGAGCCGCCGCCGCAAGCTGCTCGACTACCTCAAGGGCAAAGACGGCGAGCGTTACTTGGCGTTGATCGCAAAATTGGGCCTGCGCAAGTAAGCCAAGACCATGCAAAAACGCCTGAGTTAGCACGCTAGCTCAGGCGTTTTTTACTTAACCGGCTGCCACATCAGATCGAAGCTGTGTCATTCCACTGAAGTTTCGCGTGCGGATTCACTGGAATGGCATCGTGTTCTGAATGGGCTCCGGCGCTTTCTGGTAGTGCGCTGCCAGCTATTTAATCAGGAGCAAACATGAGCATTTTTAACAAAGTCAGCAAGACGTTCCAATGGGGCGACAAGACGGTCGTCATGGAAACGGGCCAAATCGCCCGCCAGGCTTCAGGTGCTGTGCTGGTCAATATTGACGATACCGTGGTGCTGGCCACTGTGGTGGCGTCCAAGGGCGCCAAGCCAGGGCAAGATTTCTTCCCGCTTACCGTGGACTACATCGAGAAGACCTACGCTGCAGGCAAGATTCCCGGCAGCTTCTTCAAGCGCGAAGCCAAGCCCAGCGAGCACGAAACGCTGACCAGCCGCCTGATTGACCGCCCGATTCGCCCGCTGTTCCCCGAAGGTTTTTACAACGAAGTGCATGTGGTCATCCACACGGTGTCGTTGAACCCTGAGGTGGATGCCGACATTGCTGCGCTGATTGCATCGAGCGCGGCGCTGGCTATTTCTGGCATTCCGTTCAACGGCCCTATTGGTGCAGCACGCGTGGGCTACGTCAATGGCGAATACGTGCTGAACCCCGGCCAGACGGCGCGCAAGAGCAGCCAGATGGACCTGATCGTTGCCGGTACCGATGCGGCCGTGTTAATGGTGGAGTCCGAAGCGCAGCAGTTGCCTGAAGACATCATGCTCGGCGCTGTGGTGTTTGGCCACGAGCAGAGCAGGGTGGCTATCAACGCCATTAACGAGCTCGTACGCGACGCCGGTAAGCCCATGTGGGATTGGCAGGCTCCCGCCAAGGATGAGCCGCTGATCGCCAAAGTGGGTGCGCTGGGTGAAGACAAGCTGCGCGCCGCGTACCAGAACCGCAACAAGCAGGTTCGTACGCACGCTTGCCGCGATGCTTATGCGGCCGTAAAAGCTGCGCTGAAGGACGAAGGCGTTGAATTCGATGCTGTCAAAGTCGAGAGCATGCTGTTCGACATTGAAGCCAAGATTGTGCGCAGCCAGATTCTGGCGGGCGAGCCGCGCATTGATGGGCGCGACACGCGCACCGTGCGCCCCATCGAAATCAGCACCAGCGTGCTGCCCCGTACCCACGGCTCGGCGCTGTTCACACGCGGCGAGACGCAGGCGTTGGTGATTTCAACGCTTGGTACCGGACGCGATGCACAACGTATTGACGCCTTGATGGGCGAATACGAAGACCACTTCCTGTTCCACTACAACATGCCTCCCTTTGCCACCGGCGAAGTCGGCCGCATGGGCTCGACCAAGCGCCGCGAAATCGGCCATGGTCGCCTGGCCAAGCGCGCGCTGATCGCTGTGCTGCCGAGCAAGGAGGAGTTTCCCTACACCATGCGTGTGGTGTCGGAAATCACCGAATCCAATGGTTCTTCTTCGATGGCATCGGTCTGCGGTGGCTGCCTGTCGCTGATGGATGCGGGTGTGCCGATGAAGGCGCATGTGGCCGGTATTGCCATGGGTCTCATCAAGGACGACAACCGTTTTGCCGTGTTGACCGACATTCTGGGCGATGAAGATCATCTGGGTGATATGGACTTCAAGGTGGCGGGCACGACCGCCGGTATTACCGCGCTGCAGATGGACATCAAAATCCAGGGCATCACCAAGGAAATCATGCAGGTGGCGTTGGCTCAGGCCAAGGAAGCGCGCATGCACATTCTGGGCGAGATGCAAAAGGCCATGGGCGAAGCCAAAACCGAAGTGAGCAGCTTTGCGCCCAAGCTCTACACCATGAAGATCAACCCGGAAAAGATCCGCGACGTGATCGGCAAGGGCGGTTCGGTGATTCGCGCGCTGACCGAAGAGACGGGTTGCCAGATCAACATCGACGAGAGCGGTGTCATTACCATTGCCTCGACCGACAGCGAGCGCGCCGAGGAAGCCAAGCGCCGCATCGAGCAGATCACGGCAGAGGTCGAGATCGGCAAGGTCTACGAAGGCCCCGTCACCAAGATTCTGGATTTTGGCGCCCTTATCAACCTGCTGCCCGGCAAGGACGGTCTGCTGCACATCAGCCAGATCGCCCATGAACGCGTGGAGCGAGTGAGCGACTACCTGACTGAAGGCCAGATCGTGCGCGTCAAGGTGCTTGAGACCGACGAAAAAGGCCGTGTGAAGCTGTCGATGAAGGCGCTTGCTGAGCGCAGCAATACAGGTGGCGAGCAGCAGCGCCAAGCACCGGCAGAGCGCGGCGAGCGCCACGACCGGGGCGAACGCCACGATCGCGGTGAGCACCGTGATCGTGCTGAGCAGCCCGCGCGCGAAGCTGAGCAGCAGCCGGCATTGCAGCAGGGCGGCGCATCGCACCAGGATGCGTAATCGCTATTGATTTAAGAGCTGTTGGCGTTTATCCAGTAAGCGCTAGTGGCCTTAATCTCTTAAAGCTTAAGCCTGAGTAAATGCAAGCCATCGAAATCACCTCCTTCGGGAAGCCGGACGTTCTGCGCCTGGCCGAGCGCCCTGCGCCTGTGCCCGGTGAAGGCGAAGCGTTGGTGCGGGTGTTTGCCAGCGGAGTCAACCGGCCCGATGTGCTGCAGCGAAAGGGCCACTACGCGCCGCCGCCTGGCACGTCGGACATTCCCGGCCTGGAACTGGCCGGGGTGATCGAATCGGGTGATGCGGCTGCTTTGGCGGGCGCTGGCCTGCAGGTTGGCCAGCGCGTGTGCGCGCTGGTGGCCGGTGGTGGGTATGCCGAGCAGTGCGTGGTGCCTGTCGGGCAGTGCCTGCCGGTGCCGGATTCCCTGACGGATGTGCAGGCGGCCTCGCTCCCCGAGACCTTCTTCACCGTCTGGAGCAACGTGTTCGACCGCGGTGGCCTCAAGGCTGGCGAGACCTTGCTGGTGCAGGGTGGCAGCAGTGGCATTGGTGTAGCTGCCATTCAGTTGGCGCGCGCCTTGGGCGCCACGGTGATCGTGACGGCGGGTTCGGATGAAAAATGTGCCGCCTGCCTAAAGCTCGGTGCGCACCATGCCATCAACTACCGCGACCAGGATTTCAGTGCCGAAGTGCTTCGCCTGACCTCGGGTCGTGGCGCGGATGTGGTGCTCGATATGGTGGCGGGTGACTATGTGGCCCGCGAAATTGAATGTATGGCTGAGGACGGTCGCCTGGTCATCATTGCGGTGCAGGGCGGCGTCAGCGCCAGTTTCGATGCAAGTCTGGTGCTCAGGCGGCGGCTGGTGATCACAGGCTCCACTTTGCGTGCAAGGCCCGTCGCTTTCAAGGCGGCCATTGCCCGCAAGCTGAAAAACCAGGTGTGGCCCTTGCTTGCGGTTGGCAAGGTGTTGCCCGTAGTGCACAGCGTGTTTCCTGCCGCGCAAGCTGCGCAGGCGCACGCACTGATGGAATCAAACCAGCATGTGGGAAAGATTGTTCTGACATGGAAACCATGAAAAAGAAACTCATTGTTGGCAATTGGAAAATGAACGGCTCCCTGGCAGCGAACGAATCGCTGCTTCAGGCGCTGCGCACCGGGCTTGACGGTCCGTGTGGCTGTGGTGTGGCGGTGGCCGTGCCGGCGCCTTATCTGGCGCAGCTGCAAGCGCTGTGTGTGGGCAGCAGCATTGAAGTCGCGGCGCAGGATGTGTCGCAGCACGAAGCCGGTGCCTTTACCGGTGAAGTTGCCGCAGCGATGCTGCACGACTTCGGTGTGCGGTACGCTTTGGTCGGGCACTCCGAGCGGCGCCAGTTTCATGCTGAAACCGACGCTGTGGTGGCGGAAAAGGCACAGCGCGCCTTGGCTGCGGGGGTGACGCCTATCGTCTGCGTGGGCGAAACACTGGCCGAGCGCGAAGCAGGCCAGACCGACGCCGTCGTGCGCCGTCAACTGGCGGCGGTGATTCATGTCGTGGGGCGTTGTATCAGCGAAGTGGTCGTGGCCTACGAGCCAGTGTGGGCCATCGGCACGGGCAAGACGGCCACGCCGGCCCAGGCGCAGGAAGTGCATGCAGCACTGCGCACGCAACTTGCTGCAGCTACCGCGAATGCGGGCGCCATGCGCTTGCTTTACGGCGGCAGCATGAATGCGGCCAACGCGGCCGAGTTGCTTGCAGAACAAGATATTGACGGTGGACTGGTGGGCGGAGCGTCGCTAAAGGCAGCCGACTTCCTGGCCATCATCGCAGCAGCGCAGTGACGCAGTTGTCCGGTTAAAACATTGGAGTAAACAAATAATGACTATGGTAGTAAACATCATTTTGACGCTGCAGATCATGGCTGCACTGGGCATGATTGGTCTGATTCTGGTCCAACATGGCAAGGGTGCCGACATGGGGGCGGCTTTTGGTAGCGGCAGTTCCGGTAGCCTATTTGGCGCAAGCGGGAGCGCCAACTTTCTCTCGCGCGCCACGGCGGTATTGGCGGCAACGTTTTTTGTGTGCACCTTGGCGCTGGCCTATTTTGGCAACCTGCGGCCTACCAGTTCCGGTAGCGTGCTGGAAAACGCCGTCTTGGTGGTGCCGCCAGCGGCCGGTGCACCAGCGGATGGAAGCTCTGCGCCTGTCGGTGCTCCCGCCCCAGCCGCCCCAGACTCTGGTGCCGACCAGATACCAGCCAAATAAAGCCCCCAAAAACTGTTTTGCTTCGTTAGAAGCAGGGTTTTTCCGGAGTAGAATTCAAGGCTGTCTGGGAAGCTAAAACCGTTTGGTCCTCATGCCACTCAGACAAGACTTAGCCGTCGTGGTGAAATTGGTAGACA
>JBQMQB010000068.1:0-9629 GCA_052172715.1 Giesbergeria sp.
AGTCCTGCTCGGTCAGGCCCATCTGGCCCATGTCGTCGTCGCGGTGGGCGTCGAAACCGGCGCTGATAAAAATCATTTCCGGCTTAAAGGCTTCGAGGCGCGGCATCCACATGATGTCGATCAGCTCGCGCACCTCCATGCCCTTGGTGTACGCCGGCACGGGCACGTTGACCATGTTCGGGGCCGGTGACTGGTCGCCGCTGTAGGGATAGAAAGGGTGTTGAAAGAAGCTCACCATCAGCACACGCTCGTCGCCCGCCAGAATATTCTCAGTGCCATTGCCGTGGTGCACGTCGAAATCGACCACCGCCACGCGCTTGAGCTGGTGGCGTTCCAGCGCATATTTCGCCGCTATTGCCACGTTGTTGAAAAAGCAAAAACCCATGGCCTTGTCTTGGCAGGCGTGGTGGCCTGGCGGGCGCACGGCGCAAAAGGCGTTTTCCAGCTCCCCGGCGATCACGGCATCGGTGGCAGCCATGGCCGCACCGGCCGCCCGCAGTGCAGCCTTCCAAGTGTGGGCGTTGATGGACGTATCAGGGTCCATCTGCGTGTACGCGGGGCCACCGGCCTCCATTTCCTCACGCAGCCAGTCGGTCAGGCCGCGCAGTGAGGCAATGTGCAGCCGCGTGTGCGCCAGCTCGATGTCGGCCAGTGCGCCTTCGGGTGCCTCGAAGTGCTCCAGTGCATCAGACACCCCAGTGATTAGGAGCCGGTCTTCGATGGCATCGAGCCGTTCGGGACATTCGGGGTGGCCTGGGCCCATCTCATGCTTCTTGCAATCGCTGTGCGTGAAATATCCCGTTTTGCCCATTGTTTGTCTCCATGTCCGGCTCCTGCCGGGTCTTTTTCGGATAACGTCAAGGCATGCAAGCGCAGCCCAAAATTCAGTCTATTCTTAACCAGCTTAACACGGTGATTGTGGGCAAAACTGCCCGCATTCAGGACTGTGTGGCCTGCCTGTTGGCAGGTGGCCATCTGCTGATCGAAGACCTACCCGGCGTGGGAAAAACCACGCTGGCACATGCCCTGGCGCACACCTTCGGCCTGCAGTTCTCACGCGTGCAATTCACCGCCGACCTGATGCCCAGTGACCTGCTGGGCGTCTCGGTGTACGAGCGTGGGCGTGAGGGCTTTGTGTTCCACCCCGGCCCGGTGTTCACGCAGGTGCTGCTGGCCGACGAAATCAACCGCGCCAGCCCACGCACGCAAAGCGCACTGCTCGAAGCCATGGAAGAAAAACAGGTCAGCGTAGAAGGCGAAACGCGCGCCCTGCCCCAGCCCTTCTTCGTGATTGCCACGCAGAACCCGCACGATCAACTTGGCACCTACCTGTTGCCCGAATCGCAGCTCGACAGGTTTTTAATGCGCATCTCGCTCGGCTACCCCGACCGTGAATCTGAGCGCCTACTGCTGGCGGGCGGAGACCGACGCGAAATGGTAAGCAGCATGCTGCCCCTGCTCTCGGCCGAGGAACTCGCCACGCTGCAGCAGCAAGTGCAGGCGGTGCATGTGTCAGAACCCCTGCTCGCCTATGTGCAGGATTTGATTGCCGCCACGCGCTCAGGCCGCTGGTTTCTGCAAGGCCTCTCGCCGCGCGCCGGCATTGCGCTGCTGCGTGCGGCCAAAGCGCAGGCCTTGATTGCCGGGCGCAACTACGTGGCGCCCGACGATGTGCAGGCCATCCTGCCGCAAACCATTGCACACCGCCTGGTACCCGTGGGCGACGCAGGCCGCGGCGCAGTGGAGCAGGTGCGCGCCATGGTCGAAGCCATTCCCCTGCCCTGAGGGCGCACAGGATGGCCGCTGCCATGCCAAACCCTAGCCAAGACGCAAGAGCCCCTGGTTTTGTCGCGCGTCTGAACCCCGTCGCCATGGTGCAGCGCCACTTCAGGGCGTGGTGGATGGCACGCCTGCCGCGCACCGACACCACACTGCTGACCCAGCGCAACGTCTACATCCTGCCCACCGGCGCAGGTTGGATGTTGGCGCTCACCCTGGCGGTGCTGCTGGTAGCGTCGATCAACTTCCAATTGAACCTGGGTTATCTGCTCACCTTTCTGCTGGCCGGAAGTGCCGTGGCCGGGATGCATGTCTGCCACGGCACGCTGCGCGGGCTCACGCTGCACCTCAAGCAGCCCACGCCGCACTTCGTCGGCGACAGCGCCGCGCTGGAGGTTCAACTAACCAATGAGCGCAAAACCCCGCGTATGGCGATTGCCCTGGCCGTGCAAGGCAGTGGACATTGGGCCTGGACGGACGTTCCGGCCCAAAGCTCTGCGGTGGTGCAAATAGCCTTCGCACCCACCCGGCGCGGTCTGCACGACGTGCCGGTCCTCACCGCCGAGACACGCTTCCCGATGGGCTCGTTTCGCGTCTGGGCCGTCTGGCGACCGGCGGCGCAGGTGCTGGTGTACCCGGCACCCGAGCTGCATGCCCCGGTGCTGCCTGCGGGCGAGAGCGTGGGCGGCGACGCGCCCAGCGCGCACCGCACCGGCAGCGGTGAATTCGACGGCGTGCGCGCCTACCGGCGAGGCGACCCGC
Organism: Giesbergeria sp.; assembly: GCA_052172715.1. Taxonomy (GTDB): domain Bacteria; phylum Pseudomonadota; class Gammaproteobacteria; order Burkholderiales; family Burkholderiaceae_C; genus Simplicispira. Next base: position 2,542 of record JBQMQB010000068.1, read on the forward strand.
AAAAGCTCGTCGTCTGGAAGAAGGCGGCGCAGGCGCTGGCCACCGGCACCGATGCGCTGGTCAGCCGCGATACGCAGCAAAGCCAGCGCAGCGAGCTGTGGCTGGAGCCCAGTCGCACCGGCCTGGCCGACCCCGAGGCGCGCATTGCCCGCCTCACTGCCTGGGTGCTGCAGGCCGACCGCTTGGGCCTAAGCTACGGCCTGCGGCTACCCGGTGGAAGCATTGCGCAGGGCAGTGGCGCGGCGCAGCGGCTGCGCTGCCTGGAGGCACTGGCACTGTGCTGAATATTCGCTTGAAACTTTGGCCTGAAATAGCCTTCAGCGCTTTTTTCATAATAGCCAATAGCTCTTCTTTTTATAGCATTTGGACTGCTACGTGAACCTGCGCGCCACGCTCACCCACCTGCCGCGCGAGGCACGCGACACGCTGTTCTTGCTGGGCGTGATCGGCTGCGTGCTGCTGCCGCTGTTTCCGTATTTGCCAGTCTGGACTGCGGCCTTTTCTACGCTGCTGTTGCTGTGGCGCGCCGGTCTGGCACTGGGCAGCCGCAGCCTGCCACCGCGCTGGCTGTTGGTTGCCTTGCTGGCGCTGGCGGTGGCCGCCACCTTAGGCAGCTTTCGCACCATTGTGGGGCGCGAAGCCGGCGTCGTCCTGGTTGCCATGCTGCTGGCGCTCAAGACGCTCGAAGCCCGCGCCCGGCGCGACGCGATGGTCATTTTCTTTTTGGGCTTCTTCACGATGCTCAGCAACTTCTTCTTCTCGCAATCGCTGATCACGGCGGTGGCCATGCTCGTGGCGTTGGTCGGGCTGCTCACCGCACTGGTCAACGCCCACATGCCGGTAGGGCGACCGCCGCTCACTCTGGCGCTGCGCTCTGCGGCGCGCATGGCACTCTTCGGGACGCCGGTGATGGTGGCGCTGTTCATGTTCTTCCCGCGCATGGCACCGCTGTGGGGCGTTCCCGGCGACAACCTGAGCGGGCGCAGCGGTCTGTCGGGCAGCATGAAGGTGGGCAGTCTTGCGGAGATGGCGCTTGACGATGCGGTCGCCCTGCGCGTGCGCTTCGACGGGCCCGACAGCGCGCTGCCGCCCCAAAGTGCGATGTACTTTCGCGGCCCCGTACTGTCCGATTTTGATGGCCGCGAATGGCAGGTAGAACCGATCCGCGACACCCAACACACCCCAGCTTTGCTCCAGGTACAAGGCCCTGGCATCGGCTATGAAATGACACTAGAGCCAAACCAGAAACCCTGGCTGCTGCTGCTCGACGCCTCGCCCGAGGGCCCCAAGGCCATCGGCCTGCAGGCTTTCATGTCGCGTGACCTGCAATGGCTATCGCCTCGCCCAGTGAGCGATGTGCTGCGCTACCGGGCCACCAGCTACCCACAGTTCCGCCACGGGCCGTTGACCGAAACACGCTCATTGCGATTTTTAACCGCGCTGCCGGGCAACTCCGACCCGCGCACCAGGGAACTGGCAGCACAAATGCTGGCCGACCCAGCTCTGGCAGCTGGCGGCACGCAGGCGCTGGTGGATGCCGCACTCACCCGGCTGCGCACCGGCGGCTACGCCTACACCCTGGCCCCGGGGGTCTATGGCGAAGACACAGCGGACGAATTTTGGTTCAACCAAAAGGCCGGTTTCTGCGAGCACATTGCCTCGGCCTTCGTCGTGCTGATGCGCGCTGCCCACGTGCCGGCGCGCATCGTCACCGGCTACCAAGGCGGCGAGCGCAACTCGGTGGACGGCTACTGGACGGTGCGCCAGAGCGATGCGCACGCCTGGGCCGAGGTCTGGATCGACAAGCGCGGCTGGGTACGCGTGGACCCCACAGGCGCCATCTCGCCTGAACGCATCGGCGCCTTTACCCGCTTGCGTGCACCGCGCGGGGCACTGGGCAATGCGATAGACAACGTCATCAGCCCCGGCATGGCGCAGCAACTGCGCGCCGTCTGGGAAGCTGCCAACAACCGCTGGAACCAGTGGGTCCTGAACTACACCCAGACCCGCCAGCTCGACATGCTCAAGGCCATAGGCTTTGACGCACCCGAGTGGCAAGACCTGATTCGCCTGCTGGCTGGCCTGATCGCCACAATCGCCCTGGGCGGCGGCGCCTGGTCGGCGTGGGAGCGGCTGCAGCACGACCCCTGGCTGCGCCTGCTCGCACGCGCCCGCCAACGCCTGGCCGGTGCCGGCCTGCCATTGCCCGCGCACCTGCCACCGCGCGGTATGGCAGAGGCAGTGCGCGCGCATTTCGGTGTTGCGGGCGAGCCTGTCGCAGCCTGGCTACTCACACTCGAAGCACTGCGCTACGCTCCCGCGGGAGCCGCAAACGCACCCCACATTGCCGCACTGCGCCGCAGCCTTGCCCAACTGGCATGGCCGACCGCACCTCCGCCAAGTCCATGAAAATATTGATTAAATTTGCTATATTTAGCATAGCTGCTTGCGTAATAAGTACGAGCGCTACAGCCCAAAAACACCCTAATAATCCTACCGTACAAAAAGAGGCGGCACAGAGCCTGCTGTATGCCAGCCGCAGCGACGCCATGGCGTTTGCCGAAGACATGGCCGAGCGGCGCGACCTTGACCCAGCCTGGGTGCGTGCCGTCATCGGTCGCGCCCGCTTTTTGCCCCAGGTGCCGCGACTCATGTCGCCGGCACCGCGCGGCACAGCCAAGAACTGGGCGGCCTACCGCGCCCGCTTTGTCGAACCGGTGCGCATCCGCGCCGGTGTGCGCTTCTGGAACGAACACGCCACAGCGCTTGCCAGGGCCGAGCAAGAATACGGCGTACCGCGCGAGATCATCATGGGCATTCTGGGTGTGGAAACCCTGTATGGGCAGCACATGGGCAACACCCGTGTGCTCGACGCACTGGCCACGCTGGCCTTTGATTTCCCCGAAGCGCACCCGCGCGCCGCCGAGCGCCAGGCATATTTCAGGGGCGAGCTGGAACAGTTCCTAAGCCTGGCGCACCGCAGCGACACCGACCCGTTCGAGGCACGCGGCAGCTACGCCGGAGCCATGGGTCTGGGCCAGTTCATGCCGTCGAGCTGGGCGCGCTGGGCGGTGGATTTCGACGGCGACGGCCGCATCGACCTGTTTGGCAGCGCCGACGACGCCATAGGCTCGGTGGCCAACTATTTCATTGCCCATGGCTGGCAGCCCGGCATGCCAACGCACTTCTCGGTGGCATTCGACCAAGCCACCCTTGACCTCGACGCCCTGCTGGCGCCCGACATCTTGCCGACCTTTAGCACAGCCTCCATGGCCGCCAAGGGCGCACGGGTAGAAGGTGCGGGCGCAGCTTACACCGGGCAACTGGCGTTGATCGAACTACAAAACGGCAGCAACGCGCCAAGTTTCGTCGCCGGAACTGCCAATTTCTATGCGGTTACCCGCTACAACTGGTCAAGCTACTACGCCATGGCGGTGATCGAACTCGGTCAGGCGGTGGCCGCGGCACGCTCACGCTGAACGCGCCCATGACACCCAAAGCCCGTACGCAACAAGCCAGTGCCAGCGCGCTGTGCACCCATGTCGCCCATGCGACGCGTCTCTGGGGTCATTGCCCCAAAACCGGCTGTCGCAATCTCTAATATCGCGCCATGGTGACAGGCCTCCCCCGCATGAAAACCCGCTCACGCCGCACGAGCGAACCCGAACCCACGCAGGAGCAAGGGCTCAATCTGATGCCGCCCGGCCTAAGGCTGATGCTGCTCGAAGCCCGCGCGCCTTGGGAAGCCATGGCCATGGCTGCGGTGTCGCCCTGGCTCAACAAAATGCCTTCGGGCGATGGGCATGCGGTGCTGGTGTGCCCAGGGCTCGGTGCGTCCGACCTCACCACCCTCGCCCTGCGCCACTTTCTAAAGAAGCTGGGCTACCAGGCCTATGGCTGGAAACAGGGTTTGAACCTGGGGCCGCGCGAAGGCGTGGTCGAAGGCTGTCTGGAGCGGCTTCAAACACTGCACCGAGAGCACGGCGGCAAAATCAGCCTGGTTGGCTGGAGCCTGGGCGGCATCTATGCACGCGAAATGGCCAAGGAAATGCCGGAGCTGGTGCGCGACGTCATCACCCTGGGAACGCCTTTCACCGGCCACCCCAAGGCCACCAACGCCTGGCGCTTCTACCAGCTGGTGAGCGGCCAGCACACCCACGACGAGGAACTGCTGGCCGAAGTACGCAAGCCCCCGCCGGTGCCCACCACGTCGATCTACAGCAAGACCGACGGCATCGTCTCCTGGCACTGCAGCATCAACCCGGCGCGGCATGCACACACCGAGAACATTGAAGTGCGCGCCAGCCACCTCGGCATGGGCATGAACCCGCTGGCCATGTACGCCATTGCCGACCGGCTGCGCCAAGATCCGGAGCACTGGAAACGTTTCGACGTACAGGGCGCGCGGCGCTGGTTCTTCAAGGTGGCACACCAGCCCGAAGCAGTCACACAGTTGTACTGAGCCGCAAAGCCATGCAAATCCAGGCCAAAGGCCTCCGCATCGAAGTAGACGACCAAGGCCCGGCGGACGGCCCTGTGGTGCTGCTCGTCATGGGCTTGGGCATGCAGCTCATCGCCTGGCCGCCGGCGATGGTGGCCGACCTTGTGGCCCACGGTTTTCGCGTGCTGCGTTTCGACAACCGCGACATCGGCCTCAGCCAGGGCTTTGACCATGCGGGGGTTCCACACATGGCAATGGCAGGCCTGCGCCACCTGCTGCGCCTGCCAGTGCACTCTCCCTACTCCCTGGCCGACATGGCGCGCGACGCTCTGGGTGTACTCGACGCCCTGGGCATCGCACAGGCCCATGTGTGCGGCGCCTCCATGGGCGGCATGATTGCCCAGCACTTGGCCGCCAGTGCGCCGCAACGCGTGGCCAGCCTCACACTGATGATGACCACCAGCGGTGCGCGCTCGCTGCCCACACCCAGTTGGGCCCTGCAGCGCACCCTGATGTCACGCCCCACTGGGCCAGGCGAGGATGCGGCGGTGGATTGGATCGTGAACATGTTTCGCGCCATCGGCAGCCCAGGCTACCCCGCACACACAGACACCCTGCGCGAACTTGCCTTTGCCTCCGTTCTGCGCGCATGGCACCCGGCGGGCTCAGCCCGCCAATTGCTGGCCATCATGGCCGACGGCGACCGCACCCCCTTGCTGGCCCACATCACCGCCCCCACACGCATCGTGCACGGTCTGGACGACCCGCTATTGCCCGTGGCCTGCGGCCGGCAACTCGCACGGCACATCGCGGGCGCGCAGACCGACTTCATCGCCGGCATGGGCCACGACCTGCCAGCCGAGCTACTCGACCGCTTCGTTGCAGGCATTGTGGAAAACGCAGCGCGGGCAAGTGCCCACTAGACCTAGAACAATTCCTGCTGCGCCCGCAGCGCAGCGGGCCTGAAGCGCGACAGATCCAGCGTGTGGCGCCCCTGCTGGTAACCCAGCCGCCGACATGCCTTTTCGAACCTTTGGCGCAGCAAGTCAGACCAGATGCCCTGCCCTTTCATACGCGTCGCAAAGTCCGCCTGGTAGTCCTTGCCGCCATGCAAATCTTGCACGCGCGCCATCACGCGCGCAGCGCGGTCGGGGTAGTGCAGCTCCAGCCATTGTCGAAACATCGGCGCCAGTTCCCACGGCAGGCGCAGCACCTGGTAGAAGGCGCGGCGTGCACCGGCCTCGAACGCGGCGGCCAGCACCTGCTCCATGTCGTCGTTGATGAACGGAATCTGCGGCGACACGCTCACGCCTACGGGTACACCTGCCTCCGCCAACATGCGCAAAGTACGCAAGCGCCGGTACGGCGCGGCGGCGCGCGGCTCCAGAATGCGCGCCAGCTTGGCGTCAAGCGTGGTGATGGTCACGTAGACCGCAGCGAGGTTCTGAGCCCCCATGGGTGCCAACACATCCAGGTCGCGCTCTACGCCGCTGCCCTTGGTGACGATGGAGAACGGGTGCTGCGCGCTGCACAGCACCTCCAGTGCCGCGCGTGTGAGGCGCAAATCGCGCTCAATGGGCTGGTAGGCGTCGGTCACCGTGCCCACGGCAATCGCGTCGGGCTGGTAGCGCGGGTGCGCCAGTTCCGCGCGCAGCACATCGGCCAGGTTGCGTTTGGCGACCAACCGGGTTTCAAAGTCCAGGCCCGGCGACAGGTTCAGGTAGCTGTGGCTGGGCCGCGCGTAGCAATAGATACAGCCATGCTCGCAGCCGCGGTAAGGGTTCAGGCCTTGGGTAAAGCCGATGTCGGGCGAATCGTTGTGCGTGATGGCGCTGCGCGCGTCTTCAAAGCGCACCTGGGTCGCGGGCGGCGGGGCCGGTTCGTCGCCACCCGCATCCACGGTACCCCAGCCGTCGTCAAAGGCGTCCCGCACCTCGCGCTCAAAGCGGTGTGGCTGGCGGTAGGCGACGCCGCGGCCCTTGAGCGCGTGAAGGGGAATGAGATGCTCGGACATAGGGCGATACTGTATATAAAATCAGTATTGTTCACAGGCCGTAGTGCGCTCGGCGGCAAAAAGCGGTTCGGGCCACAATGCTCGGCTTGCCTGCTCCGCGCTCCTCGCCGTGGAGCCCCACAGGCCTTCCCTACCGTTTTTCATGCTCGCCACGAACACCTCTCACACCGATTCGCCCGACAGCATCGTGCGCATTCGCGACCTTTCGAAGAGCTATGCCGGGGGTTTCCAGGCGCTAAAAAATGTCAATCTTGACATCCGCCGAGGCGAAATTTTTGCCTTGCTCGGCCCCAATGGCGCCGGTAAAACCACGTTGATAGGCGTGGTCTGCGGCCTGATTACGCCCACTTCAGGAGCCGTCGTAGCCGATGGCCACGACATCGTGCGCGACTACCGCGCCGCCCGTGCCACCATCGGCCTGGTGCCGCAGGAGCTACAAACCGACGCGTTTGAAACGGTCTGGGCCACGGTGACCTTCAGCCGCGGTTTGTTTGGCAAGCCGCCGAACCCGGCGCTCATTGAAAAAATATTGAAAGACCTGTCGCTCTGGGACAAAAAGGACAACAAGATTTTGCAGCTCTCGGGCGGCATGAAGCGCCGGGTGCTGATTGCCAAAGCGCTGTCGCACGAGCC
>JBQMQB010000069.1:0-4972 GCA_052172715.1 Giesbergeria sp.
CGCTCCAGGCGCTTGTTGGTGCGCACGATGCCCACGTAGTCCCACATGAAGCGGCGCAGTTCGTCCCAGTTGTGCGAGATGACGACCGACTCGTCGGCATCTGTCACGCGGCTGTCGTCCCAGCGCGGCAGTGCGGGGATTGTCAGGCGCGGCGCGCTGGCAATGTGCTGCGCGGCGGCCCGCGCAAACACCATGCATTCAAGCAGCGAATTGCTGGCCAGCCGGTTGGCGCCGTGCAGACCGGTACACGCTACCTCGCCCACGGCGTACAGGCCGGGCAGGTCGGTGCGGCCCGAAAGATCCGTGAGCACGCCGCCGCAGGTGAAGTGCGCTGTGGGCACCACGGGAATGGGTTCCTTCGTGATGTCGATGCCCAGCTCGGCGCAGTGCGCCAGGATGTTGGGGAAATGCTCCTGCAGGAACTCCGGGCTCTGGTGCGAGATGTCCAGCAGCACGCACTCCAGGCCGTGGCGTTTCATCTCGTAGTCGATGGCGCGGGCGACTACGTCGCGCGGAGCCAGTTCGGCGCGCGCGTCGTGTTCGGGCATGAAACGGGTGCCCCCAGCCGATGCGGGCAGCAGCAGTCGCCCGCCTTCGCCGCGCACGGCCTCGCTGATGAGAAAAGATTTGGCGTGCGGGTGGTACAGGCCCGTGGGGTGGAACTGGATGAACTCCATGTTGCCCACCCGGCAGCCCGCGCGCCAGGCGGCGGCAATGCCGTCGCCGGTGGCGGTGTCGGGGTTGGTGGTGTAGAGGTACACCTTTCCCGCGCCGCCCGTAGCCAGAATGGTTTTTGGTGCGCGGAAGGTGACCACCTCGTCGGTCGTCTCGTCAAGCGCGTACAGCCCAAGGCAGCGCTGGCCTGAGAGGCCGAGCTTTCGGCTGGTGATCAGATCGACCAGGGTGTGCTGCTCGAAAATTGTGATGCCAGGCGTGGCGCGCACCACGTCGATCAGCGTTTTCTGCACGGCTGCGCCGGTGGCGTCGGTCACATGCGCAATGCGGCGCGCACTGTGGCCGCCTTCTCGGGTGAGGTGCAGGTCGTCGCCTTCTTGTGTGAACGGCACGCCCAAGCCCCGAAGCCAAGCAATGGCGGTCGGCGCGTTCTCCACGACGAAACGGGTGGTCGCCAGATCGCACAGGCCTGCGCCCGCCACCAAGGTGTCCTGGATATGGGCCTCGAAGCTGTCGTCGTTGGCCAGCACCGCGGCAATGCCGCCCTGGGCCCAGGCGCTGGCGCCGTCTTGCATTTGGCGCTTCGTGATGACGGCGACGCGGTGCGTCGGGGCCAGATGCAGAGCAGCGGAAAGGCCGGCCAGGCCACTTCCCACAATGAGAACGTCGAAGTCGTGTGAGGCCATGGGTCAGTGAGCTCGGTGCAATGCGCGGCCATGGGCCGGCAGGGGGTTGGGTATCGCGCTTGGCATCATGCCGGTGTGTACGCCAGCCTGACGTAGATAGGGGCAAAGGCTTCGGCCTGGGTGATCTCGATCAAGGTTTCCTTGGCGAGTTCAAGCAGAGCGATGAAGGTGACCACCAGCACGGCACTGCCACGTGCCGGATTGAATAAAGATTCAAACTCGACGAAGCGTCGACCTTGCAGGGCTTTGAGCACCTGGCTCATGTGCTCGCGTACGCTCAGCTCTTCACGTGTGATCTTGTGGTGCTGCACCAGCTTGGCTCGTTTCAGGATGTCGCGCCAGGCGTCCTGCAAATCCACCAAGTGCACATCAGGGAAACGCGGCTGCAGGCTTTGCTCGATGACCACCTGGGCACACAGAAAATCCCGGCCGTGCTGTGGCCATGCGTTCAGGCGGGCAGCGGCGAGCTTCATTTGCTCGTACTCGAGCAGGCGGCGTACCAGGGCGGCACGCGGGTCTTCGGTTTCTTCGACGCCTTCGACCTTGCGCGGCGGCAGCAACATGCGCGACTTGATCTCGATGAGCATGGCCGCCATCAGCAAATATTCAGCCGCCAGCTCCAGGTTGCGGCTGCGAATCTCTTCCACATACACCAGATACTGGCGCGTGAGCCCGGCCATCGGGATGTCGAGGATATTGAAGTTCTGCTTGCGGATCAGGTAGAGCAGCAAGTCCAGCGGGCCTTCAAACGCTTCGAGGAAGACTTCGAGCGCGTCGGGCGGGATGTACAGGTCAGTCGGAAGTGCAAACAGCGGCTCGCCGTAGAGCCGCGCGAGCGCCACCTGATCCACCACTTCGGGCATGGCACCTGGCGGCACCTCGCGCGTTAGGGGTGCGGGTGCGGAGGCAATCGTGCTGCCCATGAATTGCTATATAAAAAATAGCTGTTCGCGCTTATGGAATAAGGGCTAACAGCCAATTCAATTACAAATTTTTGTCGGTATCGGTCTGGTAGACGTAGGATTTTTGAGGCACTCGACCGGCGCGGTATTCCTGCCAGAGGGGACGGTCCACGGGCTTGTCCCACAACAGGGCGCGTCCGGCGCGCTGCTGGGCATCGAGCTCGGGGTGTTCCTGTTTGAGCTTGTCGATGAACTGAGTAGCTTCGGAGGTGTAGTGGGGGCGGGCGAAGATGGACATGGCTTTGGGTTACGCTTGTTCCCATGATTTTACCGGGGACCACCATGCCACTTGCCAAGCTGCTCGGCGCCACCCTCCTGGGCCTTGCCTTGCTCACCGGCTGCGATGCCCAGCGCATCAGTGAACTGCAGCCCGGCCAGTCCACCGAGGCCGACGTGCGCGACCGCTTCGGCATGGCCGAAAACACCTGGCCCGAGCCCGGCGGTGGCCACACGCTGGAGTACAACCGTCAGCCAGCCGGGGTTGAAAACTACATGATCACCATCGGCCCGGACGGCAAGCTCGTCGCTGTGCACCAGGTGCTCACGCAGGAGAATTTCGCACGCGTGCAACCCGGAATGGACATGGCCCAAGTGCGCCGCCTTTTAGGCAAGCCGGCCAAGACCACGCACTTCGACCTGACCGGCGAGACGCATGTAGATTGGCGCTATCTGGTGCAACCCGATGCGCACATGCTGTTCACCGTGGTCACCAAGAGCGATGGTCGCGTTCTGCGCACGCAAAACGGCCCGGACCTTAATGCGCCGCAGAACCAGGGCGGCGGGCGCTGACGCTCCTATTGCACCGCATTCGAGTGCCAACGTGACATGCGAACACGGTAGGGAGAGCGCAATGAACGAGAACATGTGCGGCCATGCGGTGCTAGCCCCCGTCTGACCATGCCGTTCACACCTTTCCACATGGGCGCTGGACTTCTTGCCAAAGCTGCGATGGATGGCCGCATCAGCCTTGTCAGCTTCGGTGTGGCGCAGGTGCGGATGGACATTGAACCTGGTGTGCGTATGGCCGCTGCGCAAGGCGACTTGCACGGCTGGAGCCATACCTTGGCGGGAGCGCTCGCCATCGGCGCCGTGGCCACAGTTGCCGCACCTTGGTTGATTCGGCGACTTGTCGGGCGATGGAACGCCGAGCTGCGGCACTACCGTCTTGAGTGGCTGATGACACCTGCCGCTCCTCGGAAATGGGCGGTAGCGACCGGGGCATTCTTTGGCACCATGAGCCACGTGCTGCTCGACGGCCTGATGCACCGCGACATGCAGCCATTCGCGCCATTCTCTGATTCGACCCCTTTGCTAGCGCTGCTCCCGCATGACGAGGTGTATGCCCTCTGCGCGGCTGGCGCTTTGCTTGGTGCAGCCGTGTGGCTGATGCGCAAGCGCCTGCAGCGCGGGTGTGCTTGTCGGTAAGCCAATCGCTGCGAACGGCATTGTGCATATCTCCAGGCAAATTTTGCGATCTCAGCGAAACAGCTTTTGGGGCAGTATTTCTAAGGCGCAATCTTGCGCTTGAGCACCCGTGCCACCGCAGGTGGCAGGTGCGGCAGCGAGCGCAGCAGCCAGGGCAGCACCTTGCGCTTGGCACCGCTGAGCGACTCGGGCACCAGCGCCTCGATCAGGTGCGGCCCCGGAGTGGTCAGTGCGTATTCCAGCGCCTTGTTGAAACCCTCGGCCGTATCGGTGCGCACCGCGTGTACGCCCATGCCTTGTGCGAGCAGCGCAAAGTTCAGCGTAGGTCCACTCAGGTCGAGTTGCGACTGGGCCTTGGGGCCGATCTCGTCTGCGCCAACGCGCTCCAGTTCCACGTTCAGCACCGAGTACGACGCATTGTTGAAAACGATGGACACCACATGCAGCTTCTCGCGTGCCATGGTCCACAGCGCCTGAAAGGTGTACATCGCGGTGCCGTCGCCAATCAGCGCGATGACGGGGCGGTCGGGGCACGCTATGGCAGCACCCACGGCGTTGGGTAGGCCTTGGCCGATGGCGCCCCCGGTCAGGGTAATCAGGTCGTGGCGCGGTGCGCCGGCCGTCATGGCTGAGAGCATCAGCCCGGAGGTGATAGCTTCGTCGATCAGGATGGCGTTGTCTGGCAGCAGGTGGCCCACCGCCTTGCACACCTTGGGCGCGGTGAGCTTGCCGCGCGGGCGGCTGGGGCGCTGCGCCGCTTGCAGGGCCGGCTGAGTCTGTGTGGCGCCCAACGCAGCGGCGAGTTGCACCAGGCTGGAGGCCGCATCTTGGGCTGGCGTGGAAAGCGTGTGCACGGTGCAGCTCTCGGGTACCAGCTCGCTCTTCTTGCCGGGGTAGGCGAAGAAGGAGACGGGCGCTTTGGCATCGACCAGCACCAAATGCTCGATGTCCGCCAACTGCACCCCAGCCATTTCAGCCAGGTAGGCAATGCGCTCGACATAAGGCAGCCCGGCGCCGCGCTCCATGCGGGAGGGAAATACCTCGGCCAGCAACTGCACCCCACTGTGCGCGGCAATGCGCGCCGCTGCCAGCAGCGCGGGTTCGCGCAGGGCCTGCCCGCCCAGAAGCAATGCTGTTTTCTTGCCTGAACGAAGAATTTCGGCGATGGCTTGCACCGCTGCGGTGTCGGCAGCCTGTGGCGACGGTTGTGCTGGCGGCGGGCAG
>JBQMQB010000069.1:5072-9570 GCA_052172715.1 Giesbergeria sp.
GCCAGCACGGCGCGCATGCGGGGTTCGCTGTCCAAGGCTGCTACAAAGTGCATCTCGCTGGTGCCGGGATTGGAGAAGCAGACTTCAATGCCGGCGTTGACCAGCGTTTTCATCAGGGCTTGGGCGCCGTTGGGCATGGAATTCTCCTGGGATGTCAAAGGCCGTGGCCGGTGGTGATGGAGCGCGCCGCAGCCCGCCCCGTAAGGATGCAGCCGGGCAGGAAGGTGCCTTCGAGCGAGCGCTTTCCGCTGGCGCCGCCGCCGCCAAAGCCCGCCGCCTCTCCCACGCAGTACAGGCCGCCAATGGGCTGCCCCGCACCATCCAGCACGCGGCTTTGCAAATCGGTTTGCAGCCCCCCCAGACTTTTGCGCGTGATGAGCTGCATCTGGATAGCGATGTAAGGCCCTGCGCCCGCCTTTTGCAGCGGCGCCGGTGCGCAGGTGCGCAGCTTGTCGGGCCCCCACTGGCGCGCGTGCAGGATGCGGCGAATCTGGTCGTCGTTGTGCAGCTTGCTGCCGCTCACAAAGTTGGCGTCGAAACGGTTGACCGTGGCTTGCAGCACGGCGGGTTCAATGTCGTGCGAGCAGGTCAGCGCATTCATTTTTTCCGCCAGACCGGTGAGCGTGTCGTCCACCAGAAAATGGCGGCTCTCGCTCTGCATCTGCCGCACCAGTCGGTGGTTGCCCAGCAGGGTTTCTTTCAGGAACGCGGGGAACTGCATGTCGCGGATGCGCTGGTTGTGTTCGGCCCCCGAGATGGCGAACTCCTTGGCCGCAATGCGCCAGTTGAGCAAATGCCATGTCCAAGGCTTCTCTTGCGCTGCCACGCGCTGGCACAGCCAGTGGGTGTCAAACCCCGTCACCAGCGGCTCGGGGTCAATGCGCTCGCCGCGGTGGTTTAGCCACAGCGCCGACTTGCACGGAATGGTGGAGAGGCCGTGGCCCTCAAAGTGTGGAAATGGGTGCGGAAAACCGGCGGCGTAGTTCCACATTTCTCCGGCGTGGGTGATTTGCCCGTTCAGTGCGTCGGCCACCCAGTGGTGCATCTTGCCGTCGGCAAATGGATGCGCACCGTTGAGCATGCTGGTGGGGCAGGGGCGGTCTTGGGGCCAGTTGGCGCGCGCTTCGGGGTGGCCGCCGTTGATGCCGCCCATGGCCAGTACCACGACAGGTGCGGCGAGTCCCACTTCTGCGCCCGTGGACTCGTCCACCGCGATGGCGCCCGAGACCTGGCCTGCGCTGTGTTCTAGCGCGCTCACGCGGTGGTTGTGCAGCAGCGTGAGGCGACCCGTAGTGGTTGCTTGGTGTAGCGCTGCAACCATGCGCCGCGTGAGTTCACGGGAAGTGCCCCAGACGACGTGGTAGCGCGGCACGCTGTTGCCGTCGCCATTCAGTCCGCGTTCCACCCAGTTCACGGCGGGCATGAACTTCACGCCTTCGCCCAGCAGCCAGTCGTACACCTGGCGGCCCGAATGCTGCACGTAGTGCTCGGCCCATTGGCGCGGCAGTACATCGCCCTCGCCCAAATCGGCAAAGCGCAGCCAGTCGCGCAGCGCAAGCTCAGGGGTGTCTGGAATCTTCATGCGTGCCTGCAGCGCCGTGCCCACCAGCGCCATACCGCCAAAGGCCCACAGGGCAAGGCCGCCAAAGCGTTCGGGCGTGTCGCGGTCTACCAGAGCGACGGATTGGCCCGCACGCAGGCATTCCAGTGCGGTGACGATACCGGCCAAGCCACCGCCGACCACGACCACATCGTGCGTTTGTGCATTCATTGCGTGCCTCCTCTTGCAAGGCCGGACGATAGCGTGGAAAGCGGCTCCCTTGGGTAGGCGCCGGCAGTGTTCTCAGGCTGGTGGGTCGCCGACGGGACACTGGCCGGCCGTTGCACCGGCCTGCGCTGCCAGGCGCGCGTTGAAGCCTGAGCGCTGCAGGAGCGATGCCGGCTGTGCCTGTGCGCCAGAGAGTGTCAGCCGCCCGCCGCGCTCAGCCACCGCCTTGAGGATCTGCTCCAAGCCTTCGAGCCCGGTGGTATCGAGCGCAAACAGGTCGTGGATGTCCAGGTGCACCTGCACACCCGCAGGGGCGGCTTCAATGGCTGCCACCAGCGGATCGATCTTGGTGGTTGCACCAAAGAACAGCGCTCCGTGCAACTGCCAGCTCAGCTGCGGCCCGTCGGCAAGGGGCAAGACATCGGGCTCGGCCCGGAAAAGCTCGCTCATGCGCCGCACAAACAGCGCGCAGGCCAGTACCAGCCCGACCTGCACCGCCACGGTCAGGTCAAACACCACGGTGAGAAAGAAGGTGCCCAGCAGCAGCAGCCGGTAGTGGCTGGAGAAGTGCTTGAGGCGTCCAAACTCATGCCACTCGCCCATATTCCAAGCCACGTGCAGCAGGATGCCGGCCAGCACCGCAAGCGGAATGTGCAGTGCCAGGGGCGCGGCGGCGAGCACGATGATGGCGAGTGTCACGGCATGCACGATGCCTGCCAGCGGCGACGTGGCCCCGGCGCGCAAATTGGTCACCGTGCGGGCAATGGTGCCGGTCACTGGCATACCGCCAAAAAACGGCACGATAAAGTTGGCCACACCCTGCGCCATCAGTTCCTGGTTGGGGTCGTGTTTGCGGATGTGTGGGCTGTTGGAGAGTTGGTCGGCCACGCGCGCGCAAAGCAGCGACTCGATGGCGCCCAAGAGGGCAATGGTGATGGTCGGCGCCACCAGCAGGCGCACCGTGTCCCAGGAAAATTCGGGCAGCGCAAACACCGGCAGACCTTGCGGAATACCGCCAAAGCGCGTGCCCAGGGTTTCCACCGGGTAGCCCATGCCGTGCGAGAGGGCCGTAAGCGTGATGAGCGCGATCACCGGTGCCGGAATGCGCACGAACGAGCGCACCGATTGGCCGCCGGGCAGGCGCAGAACGGGTGAGTCGTGCATGAACATTCGCGGCCACAGGAACAGGCCGCCCAGGCAGGCTGCCCCCAAGCCCAGCGCGTACGGGTTCACGGTATTGATGTGCTCCGCCATCACGTGCACCTGCGAGAAGAAGTTGCCCGGCATTTTGTCGATGGCCAGACCCAGAAAATCCTTGAGCTGCGAGACAGCAATGAGCACTGCAATGCCGTTCGTGAACCCGATCACGATGCTTACCGGAACAAAGCGCACCAGGCTGCCCAGCCGTAGCAGCCCCAACGCAAACAGCAGCACACCGGCGCAGGCGGTGGAAATGAGGAGGTTGGCAACCCCATAGCGGTCCACGATGCCATAGACGATGACGATGAACGCCCCCGCGGGCCCGCCAATCTGCACGCTGGTGCCGCCCAGCAGCGCCACCAGGAAGCCACCAATGATGGCGGTCCACAGCCCTGCCTGCGGTGGTAGGCCGCTGGCAATGGCAAAGGCCATGGCCAGTGGCAGAGCCACCACGCCCACGGTGACGCCGGCGCCCAGATCGGCCAGCGCGCGGCTGTGGTTGTAGCCACGCAGCGCATCGAAAAACCGAGGGCGAAACGCTTGCAGCTGCATGGGATTTTGGGGTTAGCGCACGCGCATGCCGGGCTGCGCGCCAGGGCCGGGCTCAAGTACGTAGATGCCTGGCTGCGCCTTCTCGTCGCCGTGGCTAGCGGCCAGCACCATGCCCTCGGACACACCAAATTTCATCTTGCGCGGCGCCAGGTTGGCCACCAGCACAGTGAGTTTGCCGGTGAGCTGCTCAGGCGCGTAGGCGCTGGCAATGCCGCTAAAGACGTTTCTGGTGCGGCCCTCGCCCGCGTCCAGCGTCAGGCGCAGCAGCTTGGTCGAGCCTTCAACGCGCTCGCACTGCTCGATGCGGGCAATGCGCAGGTCGATCTTGGCAAAGTCGTCAATGGTGATGGTCGGGGCAATGGCTTCGCCCCCGGGCAGAGCACCGGCGTCGAGTACTTCTGAATTAATAGCTGCTCCCGCTTGCTGCGCCTGTGCTGGAGCCTCAAAAAGAGCTTCAAGTTGCTTGGTATCGACGCGCTGCATCAAATGCTGGTACTCGCCGATCACGTGGCCCGCGCCCAAGCGCTGTTGCACGCTCTCGAAATTGAAGGGGGGCACCTTCAGGAACGCTTCCACTTGGCGGGCCAGCCCAGGCATCACCGGCTTCATCACGATGGTCAGCAGGCGGAAGGCTTCGATGCAGGCGGTGCATACATCCTGCAGGCGGCCTTCCATGCCTTGCTGCTTGGCCAGTTCCCAGGGCTTGTTCTGGTCGACGTAGGCGTTGACCCGGTCGGCCAGCAACATCGTCTCGCGCAGCGCCTTGCCGTACTCGCGTTCGGCCAGCAGTTCGATGATGCTGGGAGCCACGTCTTTTAAATGCTCCAGCACTGCGTCGCCGTCGGCCGATACTTCCGCCAGTTGGCCGCCAAAGCGCTTGGTCAGAAACCCGGCTGCGCGCGAGGCAATGTTGATGTACTTGCCAACCAAGTCGCTGTTGACCCGGGCCATGAAGTCGGTGGCGTTGAAATCGATGTC
>JBQMQB010000070.1:0-9531 GCA_052172715.1 Giesbergeria sp.
CCCTGAGCCCAGGCCCGCACCTCATCGGCACCAAAATCTGCCAGCCATCGCGATACCCAGGGGGAGCGCTTGCCATAGCGAAGGACGAAGGCCGAGGGAGGCTCTGCGTGCGTCAAATTAAGCCCGCCGATGCCTGCAAGCAGGAATTTTCGGCCTACCGAAGCCATGGCGTCGAAGACGTGCACGTTGCATCCGGCGTCGACGAGCTGCTGCGCCGCCATCAACCCTGCCGGTCCGCCACCGATCACGGCGACATCTACGCGTTCATTCACGCACGCATCTAAATTTTTGTGGTTTTGCTGCAACTTTGGGACTCTTCCAACATCGTTATTCGCTATGACAGTAATAGCGGTTCAAGGCCTTCTCGACAAGGAGGACATGGCTGTTTCTGTCACAATCAGCGCACTCTATCTGTTTTGCACCGATCAAAGGAAAAGCATGGCCAGCGATCTCATCAAACACCTTTCCGACGCCAGTTTTGAAGCCGATGTTCTCAAGTCTGCAACGCCTGTACTTGTGGACTACTGGGCCGAATGGTGCGGCCCCTGCAAAATGATCGCCCCCATTCTTGACGAGGTGGCAGGCACGTACCTGGGCAAGCTGCAGGTGGCCAAAATGAACGTCGACGAGAACCGTGCCGTTCCTGCGCGCTATGGCATTCGTGGCATTCCCACGCTGATGCTGTTTCGCAATGGCGAACTTGCCGCAACCAAGGTCGGCGCCATGAGCAAAGCACAGCTCACCGCTTTCATCGACCAGCAACTGGCCTAAAACCTGATTGCGCTGCAGCGGAACGACGCCTGCAGCGCAGCCTTCACCCTCGGTGGCCGCTGACGAACGGCCGACCAAGCTCGCTCTATTTTTTCCTGTCATAATTCTTTTCGCTCACCGCTGCGCAAACCCTGGCGTCCGGTTCGAGCACTTCAGGCCTGACAGACCCGCTTACAGCGGCGTTATTGGCCCAGAGCCTCCCCCCTGATTTCTACCTACTCCGCCAAGGAGTCTCTCAATGCACCTTAACGAACTCAAGGCACTTCACGTGTCCGAAGTCCTCAAGCAGGCAGAAGCGCTTGACATCGAAAACGGCGGCCGCATGCGCAAGCAGGAGCTGATGTTCGCGATCATCAAGAAGCGCGCCAAGACAGGGGAGCAAATTTTTGCCGATGGCGTACTAGAAATACTGCCCGACGGCTTTGGCTTCCTGCGCAGCCCTGACACCAGTTACACCGCCAGCACCGACGACATCTACATCAGCCCCAGCCAAGTGCGGCGCTTCAACCTGCACACCGGCGACATGATCGAAGGCGAAGTGCGCACGCCCAAGGATGGCGAGCGTTACTTTGCGTTGACCAAGCTCGACAAGGTCAACGACGGTCCGCCCGAGCAGAACAAGCACAAGGTGATGTTCGAGAACCTGACGCCGCTGTTCCCCAAGGAACAGATGCGGCTTGAGCGCGACATCAAGAGCGAAGAGAACATCACCGGCCGCATCATCGACATCATTGCGCCGATTGGTCGCGGCCAGCGCGCACTGATCGTCGCACCGCCCAAGAGCGGCAAGACAGTGATGATGCAGCACATCGCCCACGCCATCACCGCCAACAACCCCGACGTGCACCTGATGGTGCTGCTGGTGGACGAGCGGCCTGAAGAAGTGACCGAAATGCAGCGCACGGTGAAGGGCGAAATCATTGCCTCGACCTTCGATGAGCCCGCTGCTCGCCACGTGCACGTGGCCGAGATGGTGATCGAGCGCGCCAAACGCCTGGTCGAGCTCAAGAAAGACGTGGTGATCCTGCTCGACTCGATCACCCGTCTGGCCCGCGCCTACAACAACGTCGTGCCATCTTCGGGCAAGGTGTTGTCGGGTGGTGTCGATGCGGCTGCGCTGCAGCGCCCTAAACGCTTCTTTGGTGCCGCGCGCAAGGTCGAAGAAGGCGGTTCGCTCACCATCATCGCCACCGCCCTGGTCGATACCGGCAGCCGCATGGACGAAGTCATCTTTGAAGAATTCAAAGGCACGGGCAACTGCGAACTTCACTTGAGCCGCCGCCTGTACGAAAAACGCGTGTTCCCGGCCATCGAACTCAATAAGAGTGGTACACGGCGCGAAGAATTGCTGCTATCGCCAGAAATCCTGCAAAAAACCCGCATCCTGCGCCAGTTCATGTACAACATGGATGAAATTGAATCCATGGAGCTCATGATCAAAAATATGAAAGCGACCAAAAGCAACGTCGAGTTCTTTGACATGATGCGCCGGGGCGGGTAAAGCCCGCAGCAAACAGTTATAATAGAGGGCTTTTTTGCGGAAAGTAGATCAGATGGTCTGGCCCGGCTCCCGCAGCGACATTCAAGGACAATCATGAAAGAAGGCATTCACCCCAACTACCGCGAAATTCTCTTCGTGGACACCTCTAACGGTTTCAAGTTCGTCACGCGTTCGTGTGTGAACACCAAGGAAATGGGCAAAACCGAAGACGGCCGTGAACTGCCGATGTTCAAGCTCGATACGTCCAGCGAATCGCACCCCTTCTACACCGGCACACAAAAATCGGTCGACAACATGGGCGGCCGCGTCGAGCGTTTCCGCAACCGTTTCGGCAAAACGACCACGACCGCCAAGTAAGGCCTTGCGGGCGCAGTGCGACGGCCAGCGCCAAGCTGCCGCCAAGCAAGCGCCCCGCCAATGCACTTACCAAAGGTAAAAAGACAGCCCGGGAAACCGCGCTGTCTTTTTGTTTGCCCGTATGCTTCGCGCCAGCCATACCCCGTGAACGCGCTCTTGCGACTTGATTTCGTGTGAACCACCCGACCCCCGCCATCGTCCCCTTGAGTGCGGTGCGGCCCCTGCCGCGCTGGGCGCTGCTGCTGCTGTGCGTCGCATATGTGCTGCCGGGCTTCATAGGACGTGACCCCTGGCGCGGCGCCGACGTCACCGCATACGGCTACATGCTCGAACTTGCGGGTGGGCACACCCCATGGCTGGCCCCGCTACTCGGTGGTCTACCGCCCGAATCGGCAGGGCTGCTGCCCTACTGGATTGGGGCCTGGGCCTTGCAGGCCGCCGACGGATTGGTGGCGCCCCTATTCGCCACACGTATCGTGTTTTCCCTGCTGCTTGTGATCACGCTGTGGGCCACTTGGTGGGGCATTCATGCGCTGGCGCGCAGCCCCGGTGCGCAACCGGTCGCCTTTGCCTTTGGCGGCGAAGCACCACCGGTCGATTACGCCCGCGCCATTGCCGATGGTGGCCTGCTGGCCTTGCTGGCCTGTCTGGGCCTGGCGCAACCGTCGCACGAAACCACGGCCTATCTCACCCAGTTGTGCTGCAGCGCATTGGTGTTCTATGGGCTGGCGGACCTCCCCAGGCGCACGTGGGTGCCTCTGCTGGCGCTGGCGCTGGGCCTACCGGGGCTGGTGCTCAGTGGCGCCCCTATGCTGGCGGTGCTCTTTGGCGCGGGCGGCACGCTGCTGTGCCTGTGGGCAGCAGACCCAAAGTCTGACCGTTCGCCGCTCTCGCGGCCCATGGTCTGGGGCTTACTGGTACTTGCGGCGGCCACTGCGGCTCTGGCCTGGCAATTGGGGCTTTGGGAACGGCGCGTGGACTGGCCCGATTTCGACAAAGACGCACGCAGTCTTGCTCGTCTGCTGCTGTGGTTCACTTGGCCGGCATGGCCCCTGGCACTGTGGACTCTGTGGCGCTGGCGCCGTCATATCTTCGCACGGCCTCTCCAACGCCACCTTTGGTTGCCATTGTGGTTCGCAGTGTGCACGCTTGGGGCCACCATACTTTCTCAGCCCGCAGACCGGGCCTTGCTGCTGGGGCTGCCGGCACTTGCTGCGCTGGCAGCATTCGCACTCCCCACGCTCAAGCGCAGCGTTTCTGCGCTGATTGACTGGTTCACCCTGCTGTTCTTTTCGGCATCGGCAATTGCCATCTGGGTCATCTGGATCTCCACCCAGACCGGCATTCCCGCCCAGCCCGCAGCCAACGTGGCCCGTCTAGCCCAAGGCTTTGCGCCAGAATTTTCGGCGCTGGCCCTGGCCATTGCAGTTGCGGGCACGGTGGCTTGGTGCGCGGTCGTCGTGTGGCGCACCGGACGGCACCAGGGCGCGCTCTGGAAGACCTTGGTGCTCCCTGCAGCGGGCACCACGCTGTGCTGGCTGCTGCTCACCAGCCTCTGGCTGCCCATGCTCAACTACGCGCGCAGCGATGCACCGCAGGTGCGCGCCGTACTGGCACTGACTGGCAATACCTCCTGCTTGCACGTGCTGGGCCTGGACCAAAGGCAGTTCGCCGCGCTTCAGGTGTTCGGTGCTCCGCCCCTGCAGCCTTTGACGGCTGCATCTCCCACATGCCCCTGGCTGCTGGTGGCCGACGATGCCTCCACTCAGGCTTTGCAGCGCACCCCACCGGACGAAAATCAATGGGCACTGGCTGGCCGCATTGCCCGCCCCACCGATCGACACGACACCGTGGTGGTCTACCGCCGGATCGCGCCCTGAGCGAGGTCAATCCAGCCCTGCGGCCCACCTCAGCCGCGACGCAGGAAACGCGATGCTGAAGATCGACCCTTTCCCCACCACGCTTTCGATGCCGATCTGTGCACCATGGCGCTGCGCCACATGCTTGGCAATGGCAAGCCCCAGCCCCGTGCCGCCAGTGTCGCGCGAGCGGCTGCGGTCGACGCGGTAAAAGCGCTCGGTGATGCGCGGCAGGTGCTCGGCCTCTATGCCGGGCCCGGTATCGCGCACGGAAAAGATGGCGCTGCCATCGGCCTGCCACGTCCAAAGCACGTCGACGCTGCCACTTGCCGGTGTGTAGCGCACCGCATTGCCCACCAAGTTGGACAGCGCGCTGTGCAGTTCTGCCGAAACCCCTGCAATCTCGCCAGCGTCCTCTGCATGTGCAAATTTGGGGAAATGCAGCGCTTGCCCTGGTGCGAGCGTCTCCGCCAATGCACGGGCCTCCTGCTCGCACCGATCCAGAAGCATCGCCACCGACACCCATTGCCCAGAGCCGGGCGGCGGGCTGGCTTCCAGTCTGGAGAGCGACAACAAGCCTTCCACGACCCTCTGCATGCGCTGCGCCTGCTGTGCCATGAGCGCGAGGTAGCGCGATTCCTCTTGGGCATCGAGGTTCAGGGTTTGCAGGGTTTCAACAAACCCCGCCAGCACGGTGAGCGGCGTGCGGATCTCGTGCGACACGTTGGCCACAAAATCACGCCGCATGGCCTCGGCCTGTTCCAGCGCAGTGACGTCCCGCGTGAGCATTAGCTTCTGCCCCTCGCCGTAGGCGCACAGCTGGATGGACAGGCGCGCAGCGTGGCCATCCGAATTTGCGCGGGTGGTAATGACGAGCTCGCGCGACCAATTTCCTCCCGCCAGCCAGGCAGCGAAATCAGGGTCGCGCAGCAGGTTGCCGATGAACTGCCCTGCATCGCGCTGAGCATCGATTGAAAGATGCTGGGCGGCGTTGTGGTTGCACCAGGCGATGCAGCCTTTGCCGTCGAGCAGCAGCACACCATTGGGTGAGGCCTGCAAGGCGTCAAGCATGCCGCGCAGGTGCTGCTCGCTCTCTTGCAGCGTCTGCTCCCGCGCGCGCAGCAGGCGCTGCACGCGCTCTACCACCTCTCCCAGCACGCCCGCGCGCGCGGGCACCGGGCCGGGCGGTGCGTTGCGCAGCCAGCGCAGCACCCGCTCCGCCCGCACCAGGTCCACAAGGAACCATAGCCATACCGTGGCAGCGCTGCCCCACAGCGCACCCCACGCGCCGTGCGCCGCGAAGCCCACCCCCGCACCCAGCAGCTGCGCAGCTAGAAAGATCAGCGAGCGGATCCACATGGGCAGCGATCAGAGTGACTAAATATATGGCAAAAATGGCCTTTAGCGCTTATTCCATAAGCGCTAGCAGCTATCAATTCAGGAGAAATACAGTACGCACTCACAGCGCGCCTGTTGGGGCATCCGCCCTGCCCGCCTGAGCGGAAAACCGATAACCAGCGCCGCGCACCGTCTCCACCATGTTGCTGGCGGCGCCCAGCGCCTCGCGCAAACGCTTGACATGCACATCGACCGTGCGTTCCTCGATGAACACATGGTCGCCCCAGACCTTGTCGAGCAACTGCGCGCGCGCATGCACACGCTCAGGGTGCGCCATGAGGTAGCGCAGCAATTTGAATTCGGTCGGGCCCAAGCGCAAATCTTCTCCACGAAAGCTCACGCGGTGTGCCGCCATATCCAGCCGCAGATCGCCAATCTCCAGCGTTTGGCTTGCCTGCTCAGGCGTGCGGCGGCGCAGCACGGCGCGGATGCGCGCCAGCAGCTCCTGGGTGGAAAAGGGCTTGGTGATGTAGTCGTCCGCCCCCGCATCCAGTCCGGCGATCTTGTCGGGCTCGTCGCCCCGCGCGGTCAGCATGAGAATGGGAATGCCGCGCGTGCGCGCATCGCTGCGCCACTTGCGCGCGAGCTGCAGGCCGCTCTGACCGGGCAGCATCCAGTCGAGCAAGATCACGTCGGGCAGCACCGCATCGATCTCACGCTGGGCGCTGAGGCCATCTTCAGCCAGCACTGGGACAAAACCGTGGTGCCGCAGGTTGACGGCAATCAGCTCTGCAATGGCGGGCTCGTCCTCAACAACCAAAATCTTAGGCAAGTGGAGCATCAGCGCAGCACCGATTCAATGTCTTCGAGCGATGTGTGGCGCACGTCGGTGCCCTCGACCAGGTAGATGATGAGCTCGGCCACGTTCTTGGAATGGTCACCAATGCGCTCGATCGCCTTGGCGATGAACAGCAGGTCAAGACTGGGCGAGATGGTGCGCGGGTCTTCCATCATGTAGGTGATCAGCTTGCGCACAAAGCCGTCAAACTCCTCGTCGATCAAATCGTCTTCCTTGAGGATAGCCAGCGCAGCGCGGGTATCGAGCCGCGCAAACGCGTCCAGCGCCTTGTGCAGCAGGCCCGAGGCCAGGTCGGCGGCTACGCGCAAATCCATGGTGGGCAGGTTGCGCGGAGCTCCGGTCTCAATAATGGAACGCACCATGCGAGCCATCTTGCTGGCCTCATCGCCCATGCGCTCCAGGTTCGCCGTGGCCTTGGAAAATGCGATCAGCAGGCGCAGATCGCGTGCAGTGGGCTGACGCCGGGCGATGATGGTGGAGAGCTCGCGGTCAATGTCCATTTCAAGTGCATTCACCCGCGTCTCCAGCGTGGCAACAGTGTCCACTGCCTCCAGGCTGAACTGAGACAGCGCGCGGATCGCATGGCCGATTTGCGATTCCACCAGCCCGCCCAGCTCCATCACGCGTGCAGACACCGTATTGAGCTCAGTGTCAAACTGCGAGGAAAGGTGTTTTTGCGTCATGAAAATTCCCGATCAGCCGAAACGGCCGGTGATGTAGTCTTCGGTCTCCGTGCGGCCTGGCTTGACGAAGATCCGCTCCGTGTCGCCGAATTCAATCAGCTCACCTAGGTACATGTAAGCGGTGTAGTCGCTACAGCGAGCGGCCTGCTGCATGTTGTGGGTGACGATGACCACGGTGTAGTCGGTTTTCAGCTCGGCGATCAGCTCTTCGACCTTGGCGGTCGAAATAGGGTCAAGCGCAGAACACGGCTCATCGAGCAGCAGCACCTCGGGCTTGATGGCAATTGCGCGCGCAATGCACAGGCGCTGCTGTTGCCCACCCGAGAGGCTGGCGCCACTCTGACCAAGCTTGCCCTTGACTTCACCCCACAATGCAGCCTTGCGCAGCGCCCATTCCACGCGCTCGTCCATTTCAGGTGCGCTCAAGCTGTCGAACAGCTTTACGCCAAAGGCGACGTTGTCGTAGATCGACATGGGAAACGGCGTGGGTTTTTGAAACACCATGCCGACTTTGGCGCGCAGCAGCGCCACGTCCTGCTTGCTGGTCAGCAGGTTCTCGCCATCGAGCAGAATTTCGCCCTCGGCACGTTGATCGGGATACAGCGCATACATGCGGTTAAAGGTGCGCAGCAAGGTGGACTTGCCGCAACCCGAAGGTCCGATAAAGGCCGTCACCTTGTTTTCGGGGATTTCAAGGTTGATGGACTTGAGGGCGTGGAACTTGCCGTAGTAGAAGTTCAGGTCACGCACCATGATCTTGGGTGCGGTTCGGATCACGGATTGAGCCGCCGGGGCGCCGGCGATGCGAACGGTGGCTGTCCGAGCAGTGGTTACGAGCGGGGTGTCGATCATGGGGTTATGGCTGTGGCGCACTGCGCGCACTATTTGGACCGCGTGACAACACGCGCAAGGATGTTGAGGGCCAGCACCGTCATGGTGATCAGGAAAACTCCCGCCCACGCAAGCTGCTGCCAGTTCTCATACGGACTCATGGCGAACTTAAAAATGGTCACCGGCAAACTAGCCATGGGTTTGGACAGGTCGGCATTCCAGAACTGGTTGTTGAGCGCAGTGAACAGCAGCGGCGCTGTCTCACCCGCAATGCGCGCCACCGCCAGCAACACGCCGGTGATGACGCCGGCCCGCGCAGCGCGCAGCGTGATGAAGGAAATCACCTTCCACTTCGGCGTGCCCAGGGCATAGGCTGCCTCGCGCAGGCCAGGCGGCACCAGCAGCAGCATGTTCTCGGTCGTACGGATCACCACCGGCACCACAATCAGCGCCAGCGCCAGTCCCCCGGCGTAGCCGGAAAAACTCCTGAACCGCGTCACCATGACGGTGTAGACAAACAGGCCGATCACGATACTAGGTGCCGACAACAAGATGTCGTTCACAAAGCGCGTGACCTGCGCAAGCGGGCCGCGCGTGTCGTACTCCGACAGGTAAATGCCCGCCATGATGCCGATCGGCGTGCCCACAAAGGTGGCCAGCGCCACCATTGAGAGCGAGCCAAAAATGGCGTTGGACAAACCGCCCGCCTCGTTGGGCGGTGGCGTCGCTTCCGTGAACAGCGCAAAGGACAGCCCGCCCAGACCCAGGCGCAGCGTTTCCCACAAAATCCACACCAACCAGAACAAGCCAAAAGCCATAGCGAACAGCGACAGGCTGAGCGCAATGCGGTTGATGCGCTTGCGCCTGGCAAAACGCGCCGCCCGTGCCATGCGCTGGTCGGACGCCGAGATCAATGTCTGCGCGGTGCCACTCATGACCGAGCCCCTTCGTTCTTCTGCAAGCGCAGCAGCAAAATTTTGGACAGCCCCAGCACCACGAAGGTGATGAAAAACAGCACCAGGCCCAAATAGATCAGCGACGCCTGGTGCAAGCCCTCGCCTGCTTCTGCAAACTCGTTGGCAAGCGCAGAGGTGATGCTGTTGGCAGCAGCAAAAAGCGACACCGAATCGAGCTGGTTCATATTGCCGATGACAAAGGTGACCGCCATAGTCTCGCCCAGCGCGCGGCCCAGGCCCAGCATGATGCCGCCGAGCACACCCGTCTTGGTATAGGGCAGCACGACCTTAGAGACCACCTCCCATGTCGTCGAGCCCAGGCCGTAGGCCGACTCCTTGAGCAGCACCGGGGTCACCTCGAACACGTCGCGCATCA
>JBQMQB010000071.1:0-9512 GCA_052172715.1 Giesbergeria sp.
CACTCGGTTGACGAGCATCTGCCCCTAGGCCGACTCACCGCGCTGGGCCTGCAACATGTGCTGGTGATGTACGCCGGCGCTATTGCGGTGCCGCTCATCGTGGGGCGCGCGCTCAACCTCACGCCAGACCAGGTCGCCAAGCTGATTTCGGCCGACCTGTTTTGCTGTGGTCTGGTCACGCTGATTCAGGCGCTCGGCGCCACGCAGTGGTTTGGCATCAAACTGCCGGTCATGATGGGTGTCACCTTCGCATCGGTCGCTCCTATGGTGTCCATGGCGCAGGCAACGGGCGGCACGGCTGGCGCGGGGCTGATTTTTGGCTCCATCATTGGGGCGGGGGTGATTTCCATCCTCATCGCTCCCGCCGTCAGCCGCATGCTGCGGTTCTTTCCGCCAGTGGTCACGGGCACCATCATCGCGGTCATCGGCATCAGCCTGATGCGGGTGGGCATCAACTGGATTTTTGGCAACCCAGTGGGCCCAACATCGCCCAGTGTGGTCAATCCCGACTACGTCAAATGGCTGACGCAAGCACAGGCTGCCGCAGGCGCGCCGGGCAGTTCGCTGCCTCCCGTCCCCATGGGGTTTGCCGTAGTGCCGACAGTTCCGAACCCAAAATACGCCGACCTGACGGGCGTGGGCATCTCCGGGCTGGTGCTGATGTCCATTCTGTTGATCGCACGCTTTGCCAAAGGTTTTTTGGCCAATATCTCGGTGCTGCTCGGGATCGTCATTGGCGCCGCTGCCGCTGCTGCCATGGGTCTTATGAACTTCGACAAGGTGGCCAAGGCGCAATGGTTCGACGTCATCTTGCCGTTTGAGATCGCCACGCCCATCTTTGACCCCATCCTCATCCTCACCATGACACTTATCATGGTGGTGGTGATGATTGAATCGACCGGCATGTTTCTGGCCTTGGGCGAAATGACCGACCGAAAAATCACCCAGTCCGACCTGGCCCGCGGCCTGCGCACCGACGGCCTGGGCACATTGATTGGCGGCATTTTCAACACCTTTCCGTACACCAGCTTCTCGCAAAACGTAGGCCTGGTGGCGGTCACCGGCGTGAAGAGCCGTTTTGTCTGCGTGGCCGGTGGCGTGATCCTCATCGTGCTGGGCGTGCTACCCAAAATGGGCGCGCTGGTGGAATCGCTCCCCACCGTGGTGCTGGGCGGCGCGGGTTTGGTGATGTTCGGCATGGTGGCGGCCACCGGCATCCGCATCCTGGGCGGCGTTGATTTCCGCGACAACCGATCGAACTCGATGATTGTGGCCGTCTCCATTGGCGTAGGCATGATTCCGCTGGTAGCGCCCAACTTCCGCCAGTGGATGCCGCACAGCATTCACCCGCTGATCGAGTCAGGCATCCTGCTGTCGTCGGTCACTGCGGTGCTGCTCAACGTGTTTTTCAATGGCGCCAACGGCGACACCTCGGCAGCTGTGCACGCTGCACGCCAAGCCGAGGCCCACTGATTTTCAATTTCTTGCAAAAGGCGCGGCTCCCGGACATGCGGCGCCGCGCCTTTTGCGCAGAGTGGGCATAACATCTCCCATCTGTATCGCCACTGCCCTCTGGAACCCGTTATGACCGAACCCCTCAGCAACGCCGAACTGACCCTGCGCGACGCCGCCCGCGAATACCACCGCAACCCGACGCGCGGCAAAATTTCTGTCACGCCCACCAAGACACTTTCGAACCAGCGCGACCTCGCACTGGCCTACTCGCCCGGCGTTGCCTACCCCTGCCTCGATATCCAGGCCGATCCCACGCTTGCCTTTGACTTCACGGCGCGAGGCAACCTGGTCGGCGTGGTCACCAACGGCACAGCCGTATTGGGTCTGGGCAACATCGGCCCACTCGCTGCCAAGCCGGTGATGGAGGGCAAGGGGTGCCTGTTCAAGAAATTCGCCGGCATCGACGTGTTCGACATCGAGTTGGCCGAGAACGACCCCGACAAGCTGGTCGACATCATTGCCGCGCTGGAGCCCACACTGGGCGGCATCAACCTTGAAGACATCAAGGCGCCTGAGTGCTTCTACATCGAAGAGAAGCTGCGTGAGCGCATGAACATCCCCGTGTTTCACGACGACCAGCACGGCACGGCCATCATCTCGTCGGCCGCGCTGCTCAACGGCCTTGAGCTTGTCGGCAAAGACATCGCTTCGGTAAAAATTGCCGTCTCGGGTGCGGGTGCGGCTGCGTTGGCCTGCGTGGGCGTGATGGTGGGCCTGGGTGTAACGCGCACCAACGTCTTCATGGTCGATTCCAAGGGCGTGATTTACGAGGGCCGCCCTGGTGGTTACGACGCGTCCAAAGCGCGCTATGCCCAAAAGACAGAGGCGCGCACGCTGGCCGACGTGGTAAACGGTGCAGACGTGTTCCTTGGCTGCTCTGCGCCCGGCGTACTCACTGCCGAGATGGTCAAGACTATGGCCGACAAGCCCATCATCCTGGCACTGGCCAATCCCGAACCCGAAATTCGGCCCGAACTGGCCAAGGCCGTGCGGCCCGACTGCATCATTGCCACGGGCCGCTCAGATTACCCCAACCAGGTGAACAACGTCCTGTGCTTCCCGTACATCTTCCGCGGCGCACTCGACTGCGGCGCGACGAAGATCACCGAGGCCATGAAGCTCGCCTGCGTGCGCGAGATTGCCGACCTCGCCAAGGCGGAAATGACCGACGAGGTGGCGGCCGCCTACGCGGGAAAAGAACTGCGCTTTGGTCCGGACTATCTCATTCCCACGCCGTTTGATGCCCGCCTGATTCTGCGCATTGCCCCCGCCGTGGCACGCGCTGCGCAAGAGTCTGGTGTGGCCACCCGGCCCATTGAAGACATGGACGCCTACCGCCAGAGCCTGACGCGCTTCGTCTACCAGACCAGCATGTTCATGCGCCCGGTATTCGCAGCAGCCAAGGCCCAGCCCCAGCGCGTGGCCTACGCCGAGGGCGAGGACGAGCGCGTGCTGCGCGCCGCACAGTTCGCCGTGGACGACGGCCTGGCGCGCCCCATCCTGATCGGGCGCCCCGCCGTGATCGAAGCGCGCATCGCCCGCGCCAACCTGCGTATCCAGCCGGGACACGATGTGGAGGTGTGCAACCCCGAAGACGACCCGCGCTTTCGCACCTACTGGGAGAGCTACCACCGACGCATGGGCCGCGACGGCGCCACGCCCGAGACAGCCAAAGCGGCTGTGCGGCGCTCAAACACGCTCATTGCGTCCCTCATGGTGTCGCTCGGCGACGCCGACGCGATGCTCTGCGGCCTGGTGGGCAAGTTCGACAGCCATGTGCAGCACATTCGCGACATCTTTGGCGTGGAGCCTTGGGCGCATTGCCTGGCCACCGTCAACGCGCTCATGTTAGAGCGCCACACGCTGTTCATTGCCGACACCTACATCAACGACGATCCAGATGCCCTGCAACTCTCTGAAATCGCCCAGATGGCGGCCAAGGTGGTGCAGCGCTTTGGCCTGCCGCCCAAGGTGGCGTTTCTCTCGCATTCCAACTATGGCTCATCGAGCCGACCGTCGGCACGGAAAATGCGCGAGGCGCGCGATTTGTTTGTAAAAGCAGCACCGGACATCGAATGCGACGGCGAACTGCATGGCGACGCAGCGCTGTCAGAGGGCATTCGCACGCGCAGCTTGGTCGATTCGACCCTGCACGGCTCGGCCAACGTGCTGATTTGCCCGAACCTGGACGCCGCTAACATTCTGTTCAACGTGCTCAAGACCACCGGCAGTCACGGGACCACCATCGGCCCCATCCTGCTGGGAGCGGCCGGCGCAGCGCATGTGCTCACGCCCTCGTCCACCGTGCGGCGCGTCGTCAACATGACGGCGCTGGCAGCGGCGCACGCCGCGTCAAGAAAAGCCTGATTTGCGCGCCTGAGGTTCATACGGGTTTGCAATCAGAGAGAGAGCAAGACGCTAAGCCGCGGACAGTACGTATGTACGGCAAGGCGAAGCAACGCAGCTATATCTCTGATTGCGAAACCGTATCAGGCGCCTTCGACGGCTGGGTCGCGCTCCATGAGCGCGGCCACGACTTGCGCCGGGGTGAGCGAACCGTCCAGCAGCGCCACCACGCCCTCGCTGATGGGCATCTCAACGCCCAGCGCCTGGGCCCGCTGCACCACGGTGCGGGCGCAGTACACGCCTTCCGCCACATGGCCGAGCGAATTGACCGCCTGCGTCGGCGTCTGGCCCTGCGCCAACAGTTGTCCCACGCGCCGGTTGCGCGACAGGTCGCCGGTGGAGGTCAGTACCAAATCGCCCAGGCCCGAAAGGCCCATGAATGTCTCGGCGCGCGCACCTAGCGCCAAGCCGAGCCGCGTCATCTCAGCCAATCCGCGGGTAATGAGCGCCGCGCGGGCGTTGAGCCCCAGCGCCAAACCGTCGCACAGGCCGGTGGCAATGGCCAGCACGTTTTTTACCGCACCGCCCACTTCGACACCCACGATGTCGTCGTTGGCGTACACGCGTACGCTCGGGCCGTGCAGCGCCGCCACCAGTGCGTCGCGCACCACGGCGTGCTCACTTGCGGCCACCAACGCCGTAGGCCGTGCGGCCGCAACTTCCTGCGCAAAGCTGGGGCCACTCAGCACGCCAGCTATTAAATCAGGAGCAACTTGCGCCCGTATTTCGTGCCCTAGAAGGCCAAAAGAATCAGAATCTTGGCCGCTGGCCTCAAAGCCCTTGCACAGCCACGCCACCGGCGCACGGCAGTTGCGCAGGCTTTGCAACAGCCCACGCAGCGCTGCCACAGGCGTGGCGAGCACCACCAGATCGCAGGTCTGCGCACGCGCCAGCAAATCGGCCGAGTCGCCGCTGGCCAATTGCAAAGAGTCGGGGAAGGCTGCGTTGGGCAAGTAGCGCGCATTGCAGCGTGCAGCCTGCATGGCCTGCTGTTGCACGCTACTGCGCGCCCACAGGGTGACGGCGTGGCCGCTTGGGTGGGCCGCCGCGCTGATGGCCACCGCCGTGCCCCATGCGCCTGCACCACAAACTATGATTTTCATAGTTGCACTCTCAGGCTACTCAAGGGGCGGAAGCACATCTCAACCAAATTACTGGGGCAGCGTTGCGGCAGCGTCGCCTGCTGTCGCCTGCTGTTGCCGCTGCTGCTCAAACATGGCCTGGAAGTTGATCTCGGCCAGATGGACCGGAGGGAAGCCCGCACGCGTCACCACATCGGCCACGTTGCCGCGCAGGTAGGGGTAGACGATTTGCGGGCAGGCCACGCCGACGACGCTGCTCATCTGATCTTCCGGAATATTCCGGATTTCAAAAATGCCGGCCTGCTTGGCTTCGATCAGGAACACGGTCTTGTCCTTGATCTTGGTCTGCACCGTGGCAGTCACGCAAACTTCATAAATGCCCTCCGTCACCGGAGAGACTTCCACGCCGAGCTGGATGTCCACACTGGGCTGCTCAGCTTCGAGCAGGATGCCGGGGGAATTGGGCTGCTCCAGCGACATGTCCTTCAAGTAGACGCGCTGGATCTGGAATACGGGGGTGTCGTTGTCTGCCATGGTGTGCTTGCTTTCAGCTCAAAGAGGCCCGACCAACTATTGGCCAGCCCAAAAACAAACCCGCCGCAGGAGCATCTCCAGCAGCAGGCGCGTGGGGCAGGATTATGCCGCGCCGAGCAGGGGCATCAGCTCACCCCGGCCATCAAGCGCCACCAGATCGTCGTGGCCACCGACATGGGTTTCGCCAATGAAGATCTGCGGCACGGTGCGTCGGCCGGTGATTTCCATCATGTGCATGCGCGCCTGCGGGTCGGTGTCGATGCGGATTTCCTCGATCTGCTCAACCCCCTTGGATTTCAGAATCTGTTTGGCCCGCACGCAGTAGGGGCAAACGGCGGTGGTGTACATCTTGACGGCTTGCATAAACGTTCTTTTGTCCTTCAGGATTTTTCAACAGGCAAATTGGCCTCGCGCCAGGCCCTAAGGCCGCCGGAGAGCACTTGCACGTTGGAGTAGCCAAGTTTGCGCGCAATGACAGCACCGCGCTGGGCGCGGGCACCACTGGCGCACAGCAGTACGACCGGCAACGCCTTGTTTTTGACTACGGCGGGCAAACGCGTTTCGAGATCGGCCAGGGGCACGTTGCGCGCTCCAACCGCATGCCCGGCAGCGTATTCGTCGGCTCCGCAGATATCGATGAGCACACCTTTTTCGCGGTTCACGAGCTGCACCGCACCCGCCGGCGCCAGCCCGCCAGGCCCACCGCCCTTGAGCATAGGCACCAGCAGCATGGCGCCCGAAGCGATGGCCATTACGAATAGATACCAGTTGTCGACGATGAAATTCACAGGAATCCTTGGGTTACAAACCAGACAATTTTAGAATGTATGGTTTTGACCCGCTCGCACCCAGGCCATCCATGCACAAGCTCGTACTCATCCGCCACGGTGAATCCACCTGGAACCTCGACAACCGCTTCACCGGCTGGACCGATGTGGACCTGACGGAAACCGGCATCGAACAGGCCAAGACGGCCGGCCGTCTGCTGCGCGCGGAAGGTTATGAATTCGATCTAGCCTGCACCAGCGTGCTTAAACGTGCGATCCACACCCTGTGGCATTGCCTCGATGCCATGGAGCGCCAATGGGTGCCAGTAACCAAGAGCTGGCGCCTAAACGAGCGCCACTACGGCGCCCTGCAAGGCCTGAACAAAGGCGAAACCGCCAAAAAGTACGGCGACGAACAGGTACTCGTTTGGCGCCGCAGCTACGACACCCCGCCGCCGGTTCTGGACGCAGGCGACGAGCGCAGCGAGCGCGGTGACCTGCGCTATGCCGGTCTGCTGGAGGGTCAGGTGCCGCTCACCGAATGCCTCAAGGACACGGTGGCACGCGTCATGCCATTCTGGAGCGACACTTTGGCCCCTGCCATCCGCTCAGGGCAGCGCGTGGTAGTGGCAGCGCATGGCAATTCCATTCGCGCGCTGGTCAAGTACCTCGACGGCGTCTCTGACGCCGACATCGTGGGCCTGAACATCCCGAACGGCATTCCGCTGGTCTATGAGCTCGATGCAGACCTCAAGCCGCTGCGCAGCTACTACCTGGGCGATGCCGAAGCCGCAGCCAAGGCTGCGGCGGCGGTAGCGTCTCAAGGCAAAGCCTGAACGGGTTCTCCCCAATGCGCTGGGGGAACCCTTGGGCGCCAACCGCGTCCAAAGCGGGCACGGTGTATATTGATTCGGTCTAAGGGGTTGTATGGGTCAGAAACTGAAAATCACAGGCTGGGTCGCGATTGGCGTCTTTGCTGGGGCGCTTACCACAGTCTCGCTGCAGACGGTGGCGCGCGGCGCGATGTCGCCCTTGCCGCTGGAAGAAATCCAGCAGCTCTCTGCCGTGTTTGGGCTGATCAAGACCGACTATGTCGAGCCGGTGGACGACAAGAAGCTGATTACCGATGCCATCTCAGGCATGGTCTCCAGCCTGGATCCGCATTCGCAGTATTTCGACAAAAAGTCGTTTGCCGAATTCCGCGAAGGCACGACAGGCCGTTTTGTCGGCCTGGGCATCGAGATCACGCAGGAAGACGGTCTGATCAAAATTGTCTCGCCCATTGAAGGTTCACCCGCCTTCCGTGCTGGCCTCAAGACCAACGACCTGATCACCAAGATCGAAGACACGCCGGTCAAAACCTTGACCTTGAACGAAGCGGTCAAGCGCATGCGCGGGCAACCCGATACCAAGGTCACGCTGACGATCCTGCGCAAGGACGAAAGCCGCACCTTCCCCGTGACCATTACACGTGAGGAAATCAAGACGCGCTCGGTCAAAGGCAAGATCGTGGAGCCCGGCTACGGCTGGATTCGCCTCTCACAATTTCAGGACCGCACCGTCGAAGATTTCGTGGAGAAAGCGCAGGAACTCTACAAGCAAGAGCCGCGCATGAAGGGCATGGTGCTCGATCTGCGCAACGACCCAGGTGGCCTGCTCGATGGCGCAGTGGCCATCTCTGCCGCATTCCTGCAGCCTGACGTGACCGTGGTGTCCACCAATGGCCAACTGGCCGACAGCAAGGCGACCTACAAGGCCTCGCCCGATTTCTACGCACGCCACGGCGATCCGCTGCGCGGCCTGCCCGCCGCGCTGAAAACCGTTCCGCTCGTGGTGCTGGTCAACGAAGGCTCGGCCTCGGCCAGCGAAATCGTTGCCGGCGCGCTGCAAGACCACAAACGCGCCACGATCATGGGCAGCCAGACCTTTGGGAAGGGCTCCGTGCAGACGGTGCGCCCACTGGGGCCTGACACCGGCATTAAGCTCACCACGGCGCGCTACTACACCCCGAGCGGAAAATCTATCCAGGCCAAGGGCATCGTGCCCGACGTGCTGATTGACGAAACTGCAGAAGGCAACCTGTTTGCCGCCCTGCGCATGCGCGAAGCCGACCTCGACAAGCACTTGGCGAGCGGCCAAGGCGCAGAGGTGAAGGACGCCGGACGCGAAGAGGCGCGCGAAATCGCACGCAAGCGGCTTGAAGAGGAAGCCAAGAAACCCCTGGCAGATCGCCTCGCGCCAGAATTTGGTACGGCAAAAGATTTCCCGCTGCAACAGGCGCTCAACCAGTTGCGCGGCAAACCGGTGTTGGTGAGCAAAACGCAAACCG
Organism: Giesbergeria sp.; assembly: GCA_052172715.1. Lineage (GTDB taxonomy): Bacteria > Pseudomonadota > Gammaproteobacteria > Burkholderiales > Burkholderiaceae_C > Simplicispira. Next base: position 8,634 of record JBQMQB010000071.1, read on the forward strand.
AGCGCAAGGAAGAAAAGAAAGAGCCCTGAGCCTACGCATATTGCCTCACAGGCTGGCAGTTTCTGCGGAGACTGACCAGCCTTTGCTTTGTCCAAAACCTTGCTATGACCGACGACCAGCTTTTGCGCTACTCGCGCCACATTCTTCTCGATGAAATAGGCATTGAAGGCCAGGAACGCATTCTGGCAAGCCACGCGCTGGTGGTCGGCGCTGGTGGGCTGGGTTCGCCAGCGCTCCTGTATCTGGCCGCAGCCGGCGTAGGCCGCATCTCGCTGGTGGACGACGACACGGTCGATCTGACCAACTTGCAGCGACAGATTGCGCACACCACCGCCCGCGTGGGTGCGCCCAAGGTCGAATCGGCAGCGCAGGCCATGCGCGAGCTGAACCCGGACGTGCAACTCACCCCCTTGCAGGTGCGCCTGGACGCGGCCCTGCTCGACAGTCTGGTGCCCGGCGCCGATGTGGTGCTCGACTGCACCGACAACTACACCACGCGACACGCCATCAACGCCGCCTGCGTGCACCATGCGCGCCCGTTGGTCACCGGCGCGGTGATCCGCTTCGATGGTCAGATTGCGGTGGTTGATAGCCGCACCCCTGGCACGGCCTGCTACGCCTGTCTGTTTCCGCCTGCGGCCAGGTTCGAGGAAGAGGCATGTTCCACCCTGGGCGTGTTTGCTCCGCTGGTGGGCGTGGTGGGTGCGATGCAAGCCGCAGAAGCGCTCAAACTTCTGGCGGGTGCAGGGAAATCGCTGGCAGGACGCCTGCTCATGCTTGACGGACGCGCCATGGAGTGGAGCAGCATGCGCACGCCGCAAGATCCCGCATGCCCGGTGTGCGCAGGCACAACGTAGGCGCCTTCCTACGGGCTTGGCG
>JBQMQB010000072.1:0-2735 GCA_052172715.1 Giesbergeria sp.
CCTTCACGCCCGGCGCCATGCTGGCCTGGCTGCGGTAGATGCCAGGAACGCCCAGACTGGCCAGCCAGCCACCCCAGGTGCTGTTGGCAACGATGGCCGCCTCGGCCACGATGAGGTCAAGTGGCGCGCCGCGCTGGCGGGTGCTGATCTGCACGGTCTCGCTGCCGTCGGGCTCCCCGCTGGTGCCAGCGCCCCGGACCAGTTTGAAGTTGTAGTCTGGCCGGTTGAAGTTTTCAGGCTTGCCGCGCACCACCTCGCGTCCGGCTTTGAGCTTTTGCGAAAGTTTGTGCAAAAAATGGAGCTGCTTACGCAGGCTGGACAAGCCTTCCGGCGTGTTTTCTATCTCAATATTCGAATCGGCCAGCCAGGCCTCTGTGACGATGTGGTCCAGCTGGTCGTGGCGCAGGTTGGCGACCACAGGCACGCGGTCAAGCCGCGTTTGCGTGGCGGTAATTTCCAGTGTGGCTTCGTCGATCGTGCAATAGAGCGAGACGGCCGGGTTGGCGCGGCCCTCGTCGAGCGTGTAGATCTGCACCACGCTGCTCGGCAGCATGGTGATTTTGTAGCCCGGCATGTAGACGGTAGACAGGCGCTGGCGGCTGAGTTGGTCGAGTGCGCTGCCCGGCTGGATGGCCAGGCCCGGTGCGGCGATGTGGATGCCCAGCGTGACGGTGCCAGTGCCCAGGCCGGTGACGGAGAGCGCATCGTCGATTTCCGTGGTTTGCGAGTCGTCGATGGAAAACGCTTGCACTTCGGCCAGCGGCAAGTCGGCTGGCGGCTGCGGTGCCTCCAGCGCGGGAAAGCCTGTGCCCTTGGGGAAGTAGTCGAGCAAAAAGCGCTTCCAGTGGAACTGGTAGCTTGAATCGATGGCGCCCGCCTTTTGCAGCAGATCAAGGGGGGCGGTGTGCGTGGCACGGCTGGCTTCCACCACGGCCTTGTATTCGGGCGCGTTCTTGTCGGGGCGGAACAAGATTTTGTAGAGCTGCTCGCGAACGGACACCGGGCATTCGCCGCGGCCAAGCTGCTCCGCCCACTCGGCGATCTGCGCCAGAACGGCTTTCTTCTTCTCGATGGCAGCCAGTGCCTGCTGCAGGATGTCGGCCGGGGCCTTCTTGAAGCGCCCCTTGCCGGCGCGGCGGAAGTAGTGCGGCGACTCGTACAGGCGAAACAGCGCACCGGCCTGTTCGGCGAGCGTGGCGTTTGCCGAAAAGTAATCGCGGGCAAGGTCGGCAAACCCGAATTCGCCTTCGGGCGCGAATTCCCAGGCCAGGTCGAGATCAATCGCTTCGGCCTGTGCCTGTGCCTGCGCCATCAGCTCGGCGGGCGCAGGTTTTTCGAACTTGAGCAGGATGTGGGCGGCCTTGGCCTTGACCCGCTTGCCTGAGTCGAGCTCGATCTGCGCCGAAGTGTCGGCTTCGGAGAGGATGCGGCCGGCCAGAAACTTGCCGGAATCTTCAAAAAGTGCGTGCATTGGCCGAATTGTCCCACGGCCGCAGGTGCCGCTTTCCTGGGCCAGTCTGCTACACCTCGATCAACAGGTTCGGTGCGAAATTTGCGTTTTCCACCACGCCCTTGGGCGCATAGCCGCGCGGGTTGGCCACTACGCGCGTGGCGCCCACCTGGTAGTCGCAGCTGTGGTGCACATGGCCGTGCAGCCACAGGGCTGGCTGCCAGCGCAGGATCTGCGCCTCCAGATCAGAGACAAAGCAGGCGTTCAGTGGCGAACCGATGAACTGGGGCGCAATGCTGCCGGGGGATGGGGCAAAGTGCGTGACCACGACCGTAACGCCATCAAAGGGTTCGGCAAAGCGCGCCTCTAGCCAAGCGACGGACTGGTCAAACAGCAGTTGCGAGACGGCAGGTGTAAAGCGATCCGGGAAATCAGGCGTGAGACCAATGCGGCTGAAGTCGCGCACAAACTCCTGCGCTTTCTGCAAACCTTCACCTTTCTGTTCGGCGCTGTCGAACAACCGGTAGTCCGACCACAGTGTGCAGCCCAGAAAGCGCACGCCGCCAAAGCGCCATTCTTCGCGTTCAAGTACGCGCACCTGGCTGCCTTGCGCTTGCGAACGAAGGGTCGCCATGGTGCTCACCAGGTCGCAGCCGTAGAACTCGTGGTTGCCGGCCACGTACAGCGTGGGCCGGTCGAACTGCCGCGCCCACGCCATGCCCTGTGCGGGGCGTTGCAGGTCGCCGGCCAGCACGACGAGGTCGGCGTCGGTGTGCGGCAGTTCCAAGGGCTGCACCGAGAGGTGCAGGTCGGAGAGTAGGGCGATTTTCATGGGCTGACTCGGTTGGGACACAGGGCATTTTCGCCCGCTGCGGGAAGTGGGCTTGTGCACGTGGCTATTGCAGGTATTTGGGTGCTTGTCACCTTTTCAGGAGGGCCAGCGTCCAATGGTCACAAACCCCAAAAAGCGAGCCCCACCATGCAGTCTTTGTCTGTGCTCCGTAGTGAGCCGACCACGGTCCCCCTTGATTCTGACGAGCAATTGGTGGCAAGCGCGTTGCAAGGCGAGCAGAGCGCCTTCGAAGCCATCATGCGGCGCCACAACCGCCTGCTGTTTCGCGTCGCTCGCGGGGTGGTCTCTGACGACGCCGAAGCGCAGGACGTGGTGCAGGAAACCTATTTGCGTGTGTTCACACGGCTGGAAGATTTCCAGGGCAGCGCGTCGCTGGGCACCTGGATGGCGCGCATTGCCATCAACTTGGCGCTGGACGTGCTGCGCAGGGGC
>JBQMQB010000072.1:2835-9464 GCA_052172715.1 Giesbergeria sp.
GCGCAGCCTTTTGTCAACCCACGGAGAAAATCATGAACCACAGTTCTATTTACGTTCCCTCGCAGACTCTGTTTCTTTCCCGCCGCCGGGCCATGTCTGTATCCGGCGCTGCCGTGTTGTCGGCAAGCGCCGTGGCCTTGCTGGGCGGGCGCGATGCGTTGGCTGCCGGCGCCAAGGTGAGCCCCCAGGAGTTGGAGGCGGATGTGCGCATCCTTAACAGCGCCCTTGGCGCCGAACTGGAGGCGATTGCGGCCTACCAGGTGGGGGCGGAAAGCGGTCTGCTTACCAAGGCGGTGCTGCCGGTAGCGGTGGCGTTCCAAGGGCACCACAAGGAGCACGCCGCAGCGATTGCGGGGGCCGTGCAAAAGCTCGGCGGCAAGCCCGTGACTGCGAAGGAGCAATACCACTTCCCGGTGGAAAAACTCAAGGTGGAGGCTGATGTGCTGCGTTTTGCTGCAGGCCTGGAGCGCGGCGCCATTTCGGCCTACCTGGGTGCTGTGCCTTTGTTCGCGGACCGCGCGCTGGCGCAGGTGGCTGCCAGCATTCTGGGCGATGAGGCCATGCACTGGGCCGTGCTGCGCCAGGTGCTGGGAGAAAATCCTGTTCCTTCGGCCTTCATGTCATGAGATCGCGCCTCATTTCGGTGGCTCTGGGGCTGGCGAGCGCCTTGCTCGCCGCCGCTGCCAGCGCGGCGCCAGATGCAGCAGCCCTGGCGCGCGGTGAGGAGGTGTACGCGCGCTGCGTCGGCTGCCACGCCATCGAGGGCAATCGCACCGGTCCCCAACACTGCGGGCTGTTTGGTCGCCGTGCGGGTACTGCGCCCGGGTACGACAGCTACTCGAAGGCGATGCACCAAACCAAGTGGGTGTGGGATGAGCACTCGCTGGACGTCTTCTTGAAAGACCCCATGAAAGCTGTGCCTGGTACCGCTATGGGCTACGCCGGGGTGAAGGACGATACCGAGCGGGCGGACTTGATTGCCTGGTTGAAAGAAGCCTCACGCCCAGGTGTGGCGTGCAAGGTGATTCCGTAGAGGGATGCTGCCCCAGCGTGCTGCGGGGCGCCCAACCGCCGTCAGACCGAGCCTGTTGCCAGGTGCAGGAATTGCGTAATGGACGGCAGGTGCACCGAGAAATCGCTCAGCGCATGGTCGCCGCCTTCAAGCAGGCGCACTTCGGCGTGGGCGCAGCGCGCCGCCATCTCACGCCAGTCGAGCACCTCGTCGCCCTTGGCGATGACGGCCATCTGGCGCGCGGCAAGTGGTTGGTCGCGCACGTCCAGCGCGCGCAGCTCTTCGACAAACTCGGGCGCAAAGTAGAAATGCTCGGCTGGGGCGTGCCAGCTGGTCTGGTCGCCGATGTGGTTGGCCAGGTCGCGCGCCGGGTTTACCGCTGGGTTCAGCAGCACGCTGGGGCAGCGGGTCTGTTGCGCCACCCAGCTGGCGTAGTAGCCGCCAAGGGAGGATCCCACCACGGCCATGCTGTGCTGTGGCCACGCGGCGATGCCGACGCTGACCATTTCCATGGCCGCGCGTGGAGAGGGCGGTAGCTGCGGGCTCCAGAACAGCACGCCAGGGTGGTGCTGCGCGACATAGGCGACCATGAGGCGCGCCTTGGCGGACTGGGGCGAGGACCGGAAACCATGCAGATAAAGCAGGTGGGTGGTGCGGGGCGGGTGCGCAAGAGCCATAGGGCCATTGTCGCCCGCGATAATGGCGGCCCATGGAAACTACGATCAATAAGCCCAAGCTGCTGGCGCGCATTCAGCCGCTGTTTCGCGGCTTCGATGGCTGGTTGATGTTGTTGGTGGCGCTGCTCGCTGGGGCAGGGTTGCTGGCGATGTACTCATCGGGCTATGACCACGGCACGCGCTTTGCTGACCATGGGCGCAATATGCTGATTGCCTTGGTGCTGCTGTTCACCATGGCGCAGATCCCTCCGCAGCGGTTGATGGCGTTTGCACCGCCTCTGTACGCAGCGGGTGTGCTGCTGTTGGTGGCGGTGGCAGTGGCCGGTGTCACCAAAAAAGGCGCGCAGCGCTGGATTGATCTGGGGGTGGTCATCCAGCCGAGTGAGTTGCTCAAGATCGGCATGCCGCTGATGCTCGCCTGGTGGTTCCAAAAGCGCGAGGGCCAGTTGCGCGCCCTCGATTTCGTCGTGGCCGGTTTGTTGCTCGTCGCGCCTGTGGGGCTGATCATGAAGCAGCCTGACCTGGGTACCTCGCTGCTGGTGCTGGCTGCCGGCCTGTCGGTCATCTTCTTTGCCGGGCTGTCGTGGAAGCTGGTGCTGCCGCCCGCGCTGGTGGCACTGGCCGGTATTGCGCTGATCGTGGTGTATGGCACAGAGATCTGCGCCGATGGCGTGCGTTGGCCGGTGCTGCACGATTACCAGCAGCAGCGCATCTGCACTTTGCTTGATCCCACGCGCGACCCTCTTGGAAAGGGGTTTCACATCATTCAGGGAATGATCGCCATTGGCTCGGGCGGTGTGTTTGGCAAGGGCTTTATGGCTGGCACGCAGACCCACCTTGAATTTATCCCGGAACGCACCACCGATTTCATCTTTGCGGCGTTCTCCGAGGAATTCGGGCTGGTGGGCAACCTGAGCCTGATCGTCGGTTTTCTTCTGTTGGTGTGGCGCGGGCTTGCCATTGCCGTCCAGGCGAACACGTTGTTTTCGCGCTTGATGGCCGGCGCCATCTCCATGATTTTCTTCACCTACGCCTTCGTCAACATGGGCATGGTCAGCGGCATGCTGCCGGTGGTGGGCGTGCCGCTGCCTTTTGTCAGCTATGGGGGCACGGCCATGGTGACGTTGGGTGTGGCGCTGGGGATCTTGATGTCGATCCAGCGCGCGCAGCGAGATGCGGCGCAAGGCCGCTGACCCGGCGTGATGCACCAGCAGCGCCGCCTCCAGTGCCTGCGCAAGGGCATGCCGATGGCCCGTGGAAATGTGTAGGCGACACCCTAAAATGCCCCGATGAGTACCCGAACCCACACCGCAGCCCGCAGCGCCAGCACCCGCGAGCGCATTGATCTGGCCTCCAGCCTGCTGCTGACCCCCTTCGGCCTCGATGAGAGTCACCTGGCACGCGCACTGGCCGAGATCCGTGCGCACCGCGTGGACGACGCCGACCTGTACTTCCAGACCACGCGCAGTGAGGGCTGGAGCCTGGAGGAGGGCATCGTCAAGACAGGGTCGTTTTCCATCGACCAGGGAGTGGGCGTGCGTGCCGTCAGCGGTGAGAAGACGGCGTTTGCCTATTCCGACGACATTTCTGAGGCATCCTTGCTCGACGCGGCCAGAACAGTGCGGTCTATTTCCGCCTTCCGGCAGGGTGGGCGGACGAAAGTAGCTTCTAGAAAGATAGCGAAAAGCAGAACGCTGTACGGCGGTGTTGACCCGATTTCCACACTGGGCAGCGCCGACAAGGTGGCGCTGCTTGAGCGCGCCGAGCAGCGCGCCCGCGCCAAGGACCCGCGCGTTGCGCAGGTGATGGCAGGGCTGGCCAGCGAGTTCGACGTGGTGCTGGTGGCGCGCGCCGACGGCACGCTGGCGGCCGACGTGCGCCCGCTGGTGCGCCTGTCGATCACCGTGATCGCCGAACAAAACGGCCGACGCGAAATGGGCTCGGCCGGCGGTGGCGGGCGCTTTGGTCTCGACTATTTCGACGAGGCGCAAATTTCCCAGTACGTGGACGAGGCCGTGAACGCAGCCCTCGTCAACCTTGAATCACGCCCCGCACCCGCAGGCGAAATGACGGTCGTGCTCGGCCCCGGCTGGCCCGGCATCCTGCTGCACGAGGCCATTGGCCACGGGCTGGAGGGCGATTTCAACCGCAAGGGGTCGAGCGCCTTCAGTGGGCGCCTCGGCCAGCGCGTGGCGGCCAAGGGTGTCACGGTGCTGGACGACGGCACGATTGCCGACCGGCGCGGCTCGCTCAACGTGGACGATGAGGGCAACACCAGCCAGCGCAATGTGCTGATCGAGGACGGTATCCTCAAGGGCTACATTCAGGATTCGCTCAACGCGCGCCTGATGGGCGTGGCACCCACCGGCAACGGGCGGCGCGAGAGCTACGCGCATGTGCCCATGCCGCGCATGACCAACACCTACATGCTGGGCGGCGACAAGGACCCGAAAGAGATCGTGGCGAGCATCAAGAAGGGCCTGTACGCCACCAATTTTGGCGGCGGCCAGGTGGACATCACCTCGGGCAAGTTCGTGTTTTCGGCGAGCGAAGCCTTCTGGGTGGAAAACGGCAAGATCCAGTACCCAGTCAAGGGTGCGACGATCATCGGCAGCGGCCCTGAATCGCTCAAGCGTGTGTCCATGATCGGCAACGATATGTGTCTGGACAGCGGCGTGGGTACCTGCGGCAAGGAGGGCCAGAGCGTGCCCGTGGGCGTGGGCCAGCCGACGCTGCGCATTGATGGGTTGACGGTGGGCGGAACTGCGTGAACAGGTTCTAAGGACGCTCACGCGCAGCCTCCCTTGCGTGCGCTGGAAAATATCGCCGGGACACGGGCTGCGGCTGCAGTTCGTGCCTTGCCATTGCGGTTTGTCGGGCACTGCCTAAAGTTGCTTTGTGCGACTCAGTCGCGTTGCATGCTGGAGGACAATGGATGATGGCTGAAACGCGACCACGATCGCAGCTTACCGTTCAATCGTTTGGCGACGTCAGCAGGTTTCTCGCCTCAGGCGTTGCCGACGAGGAGTCGCGCCAGCTGCGCGACAGCATTGCCGCGTTTGCACAAACTATCGACCAAGTTCTGCGTGCACGCCGCAAGGCGACCACCAATCCCACCCATATTGACACCGATGAGATTGCCCGCCAGGCGGCCGAACTTGCCAAGTGTGTGCGCGAAAACAAGTTTCTCGTCACAGGGCTGGGCTCTGCTTGGCATGCACTCTATGAAATGGGCGCCTACCAGAGTGCGCTGCGCAGCCTGGGGCGGGCGGTCGATGCATGGCGCCAGGCGCTGGCTCAGCGCAATCCCAGCGAAGGTGCTGCGTTTGACCGCGTCGAGTTGCTGGCCTGGCGAACTCTCGGGGAAGGGCTGATGCTTGTCGACATGTACGAGCACAGCGAAAGCGCGGACAGCGAGTCGGGTGATGCGCGCTCTGTGCCGCCGGTGTCGGCTGCAGCTTGGCGGCGTGCCATTGCCTGGCTGCGCCGCACGCGCCGGTGATGCCTTTGCGCTGTGATACATTCACGCCCATGACTTCGCGCGCCGTCTTTTACTTTTGGTTCTGGTTCTCTGTCCTAGGCGGATGAGAGGCAAGCGCGCAAGCACCTGAACACTTCCCACCCAACCGCCGATGCTGCAAAGCCCGGCGGTTTTTTGTTTTTTAGTACTTTGTTGTCAACTTCCTCGGAAAGAAACCCATGACCGCAGCAGCCGCACATTCTTCCAGCGATGCCTGGTACCGAAACGTCGAAAAAACCAGCCAGACCGACGACGAACGTATCAAGGACATTATTGTGTTGCCACCTCCAGAGCATCTGATCCGGTTCTTTCCGATTCACGGCACCAAGGTGGAAAGCCTCATCACCCGTACCCGGCGCAGCATCCACGACATCATGCTTGGCAAGGACGACCGCCTGCTGGTGGTGATTGGCCCCTGCTCGATTCACAATCCGGCGGCAGCCCTCGAATACGCTCGCCATTTGCAGGCCGCACGCGAGAAGTTTCACGGCACCCTGGAAATAGTAATGCGCGTGTACTTTGAAAAGCCGCGCACTACGGTGGGTTGGAAGGGGCTCATCAACGACCCCTATCTGGACGAAAGCTACCGCATCGACGAGGGTCTGCGTATTGCGCGCCAGTTGCTCATAGAGATCAACCGCATGAACGTGCCGGCCGGCAGCGAGTTTCTGGACGTAATCTCGCCACAGTACATCGGTGACCTGATCAGCTGGGGCGCCATCGGCGCGCGCACCACCGAAAGCCAGGTGCACCGTGAGCTCGCCTCGGGCCTGTCGGCGCCGATCGGTTTCAAAAACGGCACGGACGGCAACATTCGCATTGCTACCGACGCCATCCAGTCGGCCAGCAGGGGCCACCATTTCCTCTCGGTGCACAAGAATGGCCAGGTGGCCATTGTGGACACCAAGGGCAACAAGGATTGCCACGTCATCCTGCGCGGCGGCAAAACCCCCAACTACGACGCAGCCAGCGTAGCCGCAGCCTGCCAGGACCTGGCCGCCGCCAAGCTCACCCCTTCACTGATGGTCGATTGCAGCCATGCCAACAGCAGCAAGCAGCATGAGCGCCAACAGGTCGTGGCGCGCGATATTGCCGCGCAGGTGGCGGGTGGATCGCGAGGCGTGTTTGGCTTGATGATTGAGAGCCACTTGGTGGGCGGCGCGCAGAAGTTCACGCCTGGCAAGGACGATCCAACCGCGCTGCTCTATGGTCAGAGCATTACCGACGCCTGCCTCGACTGGGATGCGTCGCTGCAGACGCTGGAAGAACTCTCGGCCGCTGTGATCGCGCGGCGCAAAACGGCGGTGTAAGCTTGTGAGCATTGGTCTGGGCGTATGCCCGGGCCCTGGATTTCAACAACAAAGGCAAGCCATGCACAGTGAAGTTTCGGTAATTCTGGATACGCATCAGCAATTTCGCG
>JBQMQB010000073.1:0-9378 GCA_052172715.1 Giesbergeria sp.
AGCCAGTTGGCCATGTGCTGGCTGCTGATGCGCAGCGTGGCGCGGTCTTCCATCAGGCCGACGTTGTGGATGTCGGGCACCTTGGAGCAGCCCACGCCCTGGTCGACCCAGCGCACCACGTAGCCCAGAATGCCTTGTGCGTTGTTGTCGAGCTCCTGCTGAATCTCCACGTCGCTCCAGTTCGGGCTGGCGGTGACGGGAATGGTGAGCAGGCCCGTGAGCAGGTTGTCGCGCTCGGCGTTGGCGTCGATCTTTTCCATTTCCTTCTGCACGTCGCTCACCAGCACCTGGTGGTAGTGCAGGGCGTGCAGCGTGGCGCCGGTGGGGCTGGGTACCCAGGCGGTGTTGGCGCCGGCCTTGGGGTGGGCAATTTTTTGCTCCAGCATGGCGGCCATCAGATCGGGCATGGCCCACATGCCCTTGCCTATCTGCGCCTTGCCGCGCAGCCCGCAGGAGAGGCCGACGATGACGTTGTTCTTCTCGTAGGCGGCAATCCAGGCGCTGGTCTTCATGTCGCCCTTGCGGATCATCGGGCCGGCGTACATGGCGCTGTGCATCTCGTCGCCCGTGCGGTCGAGGAAGCCGGTGTTGATGAAAGCGACGCGGCTGGCAGCGGCGGCAATGCAGGCCTTGAGGTTGACGCTGGTGCGGCGCTCTTCGTCCATGATGCCCAGCTTGACGGTGCTGTCAGGCAGGCCCAGAAGCTGCTCGACGCGGCCAAACAGGTCGCTGGCAAACCCGACTTCTGTGGGGCCGTGCATCTTGGGTTTGACGATGTAGACGCTGCCTTTGCGCGAGTTGCGCAGCCCATTGGCGCCATGGCCTTGCAGGTCGTGCAAGGCAATGGTGGTGGTGACGACTGCGTCGAGGATGCCCTCGGGGATTTCGCGCACCACGCCGGCCGTATCCGTCCACAGGATGGCGGGGTTGGTCATGAGGTGGCCCACATTGCGCAGGAACATCAGCGAGCGGCCATGCAGGCGCACTTCACCCGAACCTTTGGGCGCGGTGTAAATGCGGTCGGCGTTGAGGCCGCGCGTGAACGTCTTGCCGCCCTTGGCGACTTCCTCGGTCAGCGTGCCCTTCAAGATGCCCAACCAGTTGGCGTAGCCCAATACCTTGTCTTCGGCGTCCACCGCGGCGACCGAATCTTCCAGGTCGAGAATGGTCGACAGCGCTGCTTCCAGCACCAGGTCACTCACACCAGCGGCGTCGGTCTTGCCAATGGGGGTGCTGCGGTCCATCTGGATATCGAGGTGCAGGCCGTGGTGCTCCAGCAGCACAGACGATGGCGCGCTGGCCTCACCCTGGTAGCCGCGCAGCTGGGCCGGGTCTTTCAGGCCGCTGCTTGTGCCGCCCTTTAACTGCACCACCAGCGCGCCGTTTTCGATGCGGTAGGCCGTGGCATCGGCATGCGAGCCCTGCGCCAGAGGCGCAGATTCGTCGAGTACGCGGCGTGCGAAGGCGATCACCTTGGCGCCGCGCTTCTCGTTGTAGTCCCGACCCTTTTCGCAGCCGTCTGCTTCAGAAATAACGTCGGTGCCATACAGCGCGTCGTACAGGCTGCCCCAGCGGGCGTTGGCGGCGTTGAGCGCGTAGCGGGCGTTCAGGATAGGGACCACCAGCTGCGGGCCGGCCTGCAAGGCAAGTTCGTCGTCCACATTGGATGTGGTGGTCTGCACATTTGCCGGTTGCGGCACGAGGTAGCCGATGCGCTCCAGAAAGGTGCGGTAGGCCAGCATGTCCTTGATGGGGCCTGGGTTGGCCTTGTGCCAGGTGTCGAGTTCCGCTTGCAGGCGGTCCCGCTCGGCCAGCAAGGCGATGTTGCGCGGGGCGAGGTCGGTGACGATGGCGTCGAACCCCTTCCAGAAAGCGGCGTTGTCAATGCCAGTGCCGGGCAGCACCTGGTCGTCGATGAAGCGCTGGAGCGAAGTGGCCACTTGCAGGCCGTGGAGGGTGGTGCGGTCGGTCATGGAAATGCCTCAGTCAATGCGAAAAAGAAGCGGCAAGCCCTGTGGCGTACCTATGGCAGACACTGTATTGCAAATCAATGCCACCATAAATAGCCTGAAAAGTTGAAAACTAGTGACTTTTTTGTGATTAATTGGCTGCGTTGTGCCGTATGCGCTTGGAGGTAAGGAATCAAAAATGCTATATTTAACATAGCTGGTTGCGCTTTGTTTATATGCACTAGAGGCCAATTTGACCTAAGCTTTCTAGGCGGACAGTGCGCCTGGCCCAGCCGTGTATGTGGGGAACGCTTTATCACCATAATCGACGCCCATGGACAAACTCAAGGCCTTCGAGTCCTTCGTCTCCGTTGCCACGCGTGGGAGTCTCACGGCAGCGGCGCGGGCCGAGGGCGTGGCGCCGGCCATCATGGGGCGCCGGCTCGATGCGCTGGAGGCGTACTTGGGCGTCAAGCTTCTGGTGCGGACCACGCGGCGCATCAGCCTGACGCACGAGGGCAGCGCCTTTCTTGAAGACTGTCAGCGTGTGCTCTCTGACGTGGCCAATTCGGAAGCCAGTGTGTCGGCCGGTGGCATTAGGGCCAGCGGGCATTTGCGCATCACCGCGCCCGCCGGGTTTGGACGGCGCCATGTGGCCCCGTGGGTGCCACGCTTTCGCACGCTGCACCCGGAGGTACAGATTTCGCTGAACCTCAGCGATCGGGTGGTGGACCTGACCGGTGAAGGCTTCGATTGCGCAGTGCGCGTGGGGGATCTGCCCGATTCGTCGTTGGTGAGCGTGCGCGTGGCCGACAACCGCCGCCTGTGCGTCGCTACGCCACAGTACCTGGAGCGGCACGGTACGCCGCAGGAGCCGGCCGATTTGGCGCAGCACGAGTGCCTGACGCTGTCGAGCGAAGCCTCGCAGACCCGGGGCTGGGCGTTCAGCATGCCTGTGGCGGGTGGTGGCCGAGAAGTGGTGCATCTGCGCCCGCGTGGGCCGCTCGACTGTTCCGACGGGCAGGTGCTGTTCGACTGGTGCCTGGCTGGCCATGGCATTGCCTGGCGCAGCACCTGGGAGGTCGAGCGTGAAATTGCCTCGGGCCAGCTTGTGGCGGTGCTGGAAGATTACGCGGCGCCCCCCAATGGCATCTACGTCGTATTCCCACAGCGCAAGCACCTACCGCTGCGCGTGCGCTTGTGGATCGAGTTTCTCAAACACCACTACGCCGAACCACAGTTCTGGCAAACCGGAGTGTCCGCGTGATTTTGGAATCTTTCCTGGCCTTCTTCCACTTGGTTGCCATCTTCACCATGGTGGTCTTCATGGCAAGCGAAGCGGCACTGTGCCGCGCCGAATGGATGAACGCCGCCGTGGTGCACCGCCTGGTGCGGCTCGACCTGATCTATGGCATTTTCGCGCTGTGCGTGCTGCTGGCAGGCTTGGCGCGCACGTTTTGGGGCGTCAAGGGCGTGGGCTGGTACTGGAGCCAGCCGCTGCTGCACCTCAAGCTCGGTCTGTTCATCGTGATTGTGCTGATGTCGCTCAGATCTACCATCTCATTTCTGCGCTGGCGCCGCAACCTGGTTGCCACGGGTGAGCTTCCGCCGGCCGACGAAGTACGCGCTATACGCCGCTGGATCATGATCGAAACCCATTTGATCGGCCTGGTGCTGCTCGCCGCGGCGCTGCTGGCGCGCGGCGTACTGACGCGCTGAGCAATCCGAGCACGCAGACACAAAAAACCCCGCACTGCGGGGTTTTTTGTTGGTGGTGCAAGCGCTTATTTCTTCAGGCACTCGCTCATGAAGGCTTTTCGCTCGGCGCCCTTCTTGCCAGTGGCTTCGGTGTTGCAGGTCTTCATCTTGCTCTGCTGGGCAGGCGCTGCTTCGGCTTTACTGCTCAAGCAGGTCTTCATAAAAGCCTTGCGCTCGTCGCCCTTCATGCCTTTGGCTTCGACGTTGCAGGTTTTCATCTTTGATTGCTGCTTGGTAGGCGCCTTGGCTGCGGCGGGCGCTGCGGCATCGGCCGCTGGGGCGTCGGCCGCCCAGGCGGTACCGAAAGCGCAGGCGAGTCCAAGAGTTGTCAGGGCAAGAAGCTTTTTCATGAGTGCTCCGGTGGAGGAAGAAAACGGGGGCAAAGCGCCCCGCGCACGCAATATACGCCTGTGCAAGGGGCCTCGGCGAGCCCCGTAAAATCCGGACATGCTCACTGCCAAAAAACAACTGCTCGCGGCCCTGGCCGACGTGCTCGAAAGCTTTGCCCCCGGCTCCGGCGCGCGCGCCGCGTTCGAGTCGCCCAAGGTGGCTGCGCACGGCGATTACGCCTGCACAGCCGCCATGCAACTGGCCAAACCCCTCAAAGCGAATCCACGTGAGCTGGGTGAGCGCTTGCGCACTGCGCTGCAGGCAACACCCGCATTCGAGCGCTGGGTGGAGGCCATGGACATTGCGGGCCCCGGCTTTCTCAACATTCGCCTGAAACCTGCCGCCAAGCAGCAGGTGGTGCAGGAGGTGCTCGATGCCGGCACGCGCTTTGGCATGCAGCCTGTGCGCGGTGACAAGGTTCTGGTGGAGTTTGTTTCAGCCAACCCCACCGGCCCGCTGCACGTCGGCCACGGCCGCCAGGCGGCGCTGGGCGATGCCCTCTGCAACCTGTTTGCCACCCAGGGCTGGGATGTGCACCGCGAGTTTTATTACAACGATGCAGGCGTGCAAATTCAGACACTGGCCCACAGCACGCAACTGCGCGCCAAGGGATTCAAACCCGGTGACGACTGCTGGCCCACGGATCCGGAGAACCCGGCGAGCAAGGCGTTCTACAACGGCGACTACATCCAGGACATTGCCGACGATTTTCTGGCGAAGAAGACGGTGCAGGCCGACGACCGCAGCTTCACCGCCAGCGGAGACGTAGACGACCTCGACTCCGTCCGCAACTTCGCCGTGGCCTACCTGCGCCACGAGCAAGACAAGGACTTGCAGGCCTTCAACCTGAAGTTCGACGAGTACTACCTCGAGTCGAGCCTGTACACCAGCGGCCGCGTCGAGGCCACGGTGAACAAGCTCGTCGCCAACGGAAAAACCTACGAGCAGGACGGTGCGCTGTGGCTCAAGTCCACCGACTACGGCGACGACAAGGACCGCGTCATGCGCAAGCAGGACGGCAGCTACACCTACTTCGTGCCCGATGTGGCCTACCACATCGCCAAGTGGGAGCGTGGCTTCACCAAGGTGGTGAACATCCAGGGCACCGACCACCACGGCACCATTGCCCGCGTGCGTGCCGGCTTGCAAGCGGTCGATGTCGGCATTCCGCAGGGCTACCCCGACTATGTGCTGCACACCATGGTGCGCGTGGTCAAGGGCGGCGAAGAGGTCAAGATCAGCAAGCGCGCGGGCAGCTACGTGACGCTGCGTGATCTGATCGAGTGGACCAGCAAGGACGCGGTGCGCTTCTTTTTGCTTAGCCGCAAGCCTGACACCGAATACACCTTTGATGTGGACTTGGCCGTGGCGCAGAACAACGAAAACCCGGTGTACTACGTGCAGTACGCGCATGCGCGTATCTGCTCGGTGCTGGCAGGTTGGGGCGGCGATGTCGCCACACTGCTGGGCGCAGACCTCTCGCCGCTCGATGGTCCCCAGGCACAGGCTCTGATGCTGCAAATTGCCAAGTACCCCGACATGCTCACTGACGCCACCGAAGGCGAGGCGCCACACGACGTCACCTTCTATTTGCGTGACCTGGCCGCCTGTTACCACAGCTACTACGACGCCGAGCGCATCTTGGTGGACGACGAACGCGTGAAAATCGCGCGCTTGGCGCTTGTCGCCGCAACCGCGCAGGTGCTGCACAATGGCTTGGCGGTGCTCGGCGTCTCGGCGCCACGAAGAATGTGAATCGGAACCATGGCGAGCATATGAAAAAGAAACAATCGGGCGGGACCATCGTTGGATTCATTGTGGGCTTGGTAATCGGGCTGGGCGTGGCGTTGGGCGTGGCGGTGTACGTCACCAAGGTGCCTGTGCCTTTTCTGAACAAGGGGGCACTTCGCAGTGCCGACCAAGACAATGCCGAGGCGCAAAAGAACAAGAACTGGGACCCCAACTCGCCGCTCTACGGCAAGGGCGCCGTGCGTCCCGCGCCGGCGAATGGCGCAGGTCCGGCTGCCGGGGTCGCGGCGGCACCTGCATCGGCGCCGGTTGTCACGAAGCCTGTCCCAGTGCCAGACGACCCGCTGGGCGATCTGGCAAAGGCGCGTGCTGGCGCGGCAAAGCCTGAGGCTACTGCGGCCGCGGGGACCGCTGATCCGTTTGAGTACTTCGTTCAGGCCGGGGCTTTTCGTACCCAGAGCGACGCCGACGCGCAGCGCGCCAAACTCGCCATGCTGGGCTGGGAGGCGCGTGTAAATGAGCGCGAACAAAGCGGGCGTACCGTGTTCCGCGTGCGCATAGGCCCCTTCGTCAAGCGCATCGACGCCGATCAGCTCAAGGAAAAGCTCGATGGTGCCGGCGTTGAATCGGCCTTGGTCCGTGTGCAGCGATGAACTTTCGAGCGGTGCACCAGTCTCACCGCGAAATTCCCCTAGGAGCGTATTGAATGAACCGTAGAGATTTCTCCGCCACCACAGCTGCCGCGCTGGGCGCTTGCAGCTTGTCCCTTCCGACTTGGGCGCAGAGCGCCGGGCCCAAGGAGGGCAAAGACTACGTTCGCCTCGCCAAGCCTGTACCCGTCGATGCGCCGGCTGGCAAGGTCGAAGTCATTGAGTTCTTTTGGTACAACTGCCCGCACTGCAGCGAATTTGAACCCACGCTCGAAGCCTGGCTCAAGACTCCCTTGAAAAATATGGCGTTTCGCCGCGTGCCGATCGCCTTCAACGCCAGTTTTGCGCCGCAGCAGAAGTTGTACTTCGCGCTTGAAGGCATGGGCAAGGTAGACGAACTTCACGCCAAGCTGTTTCGTGCCATCCATGTTGAAAAGCAAAACCTTTCCAAGGAAGACGCCATCTTTGCCTGGATAGCCAAGCAGCCGGGCATGGACGCGGCCAAGTTCAAGGAGATGTTCAATTCCTTCGCAGTCTCTAGCCAGGTGCGCAAGGCCTCCCAGCTACAAGAGGCCTATGGTGTGGAAGGCGTTCCCTCTATGGGCGTGGCCGGTCGCTATTACATCGATGGTGCCATGGCGGGCAGCCTCAAGGCGATGCTCACGGTGGTGGAAGGGTTGGTGGCCAAGGGCTGATCGGCCCGCGTCCGCAACGGCCTGCCCTCTTGGGCAGGTTTTTTTTCGCCCATGCGTGGCACAATGATTGCAAGATTCGTGCCGCTATAGGCTCGCAGCGCCCATGCTGCGCTTGCGCGCTCTCTTTCGAATATTTGCATGATCCTTTTCAATTTCCTGCTCCCGCTGTCTCGTCCGGTGCGCCAAACTGTTGTGGTACTGGGGTTTGCTGCTCTGGGCGTGTTGGCCGCAGCACCGGCCATGGCCGAAAAAACCGACCGCAACCAGCCCATGAACATCGAAGCCGACCAGCTGCGGCACGACGAGCTCAAGCAAGTCAGCGTGTTCTCGGGCCGTGTGGTGGTGACCAAGGGCAGCATCGTGCTGCGCGGCGTGCGCCTTGAGGTGCGCCAGGATGCAGAGGGCTACCAGTCGGGCACCGTCACCGGCGCGGCGGGCAAGCGCGCGTTCTTCCGACAAAAACGCGATACCGCGCCAGGTGCGCCCGAGGAGTTCATCGAGGGCGAAGCGCAGACGATTGAATACAGTGGCAAGAGCGACAGCGTGCGCTTCTCCTCTCAGGCAGAGCTGCGCCGTTACCGCGCGGGTGATCTGGGCGACGAGATCAGCGGAGATGTCATCGTCTACAACACCCTGAACGACCGGTTTACTGTGGATGGGCGCAACACCGGCGCCGCTGCGGGCGATACCAGTGTCCCTGGTGGCCGTGTGCGCGCTGTGCTGTCGCCACGTGAGCCTGCCGCTGATCAGGTGCCGCCTGCACCAGACACCGGCGCCAACCCCGAGTTGCAGCCTAGCGACCGCCTCGGCGGAAGCGCCAAGTGAGTGCGGCGCCGCAGGACAGCGGCACCAGCCTGCTGGAAGTGCGCCACCTGGCCAAATCCTACGGCGGACGCAAGGTGGTCAAGGATGTGTCGCTCGCCATGCGCAAGGGCGAAGTCGTGGGCCTGCTCGGGCCCAATGGTGCGGGCAAGACCACATCGTTTTACATGATCGTTGGCTTGGTGCGCAGCGATGCCGGCGACATTCTGATTGACGGGCATTCAGTAGCCAACCTGCCTATCCACCGGCGCTCACGCCTCGGCCTGTCGTACCTGCCGCAGGAAGCGTCGATTTTTCGCAAGCTCACGGTGCAGGAGAACGTACGCGCCGTGCTCGAACTTCAGTGCGGCGAGGATGGCAAGCCGCTGCCCAAGGCGGCGGTAGAAGAGCGGCTCACGGCGCTTCTGCAAGAGCTGCGCGTGGAGCACCTACGCGATTCGCCTGCGCTCTCGCTTTCAGGCGGCGAGCGTCGGCGCGTGGAGATCGCGCGGGCGCTGGCGACACAGCCGCGCTTCATCTTGCTTGACGAACCTTTTGCCGGTATCGACCCTATCGCAGTGATCGAGATTCAGCGCATCATCGGGTTTCTCAAGGCGCGTGGCATTGGAGTTTTGATCACCGACCACAACGTGCGCGAGACGCTGGGCATCTGCGACCACGCTTTCATCATTAGCGAGGGTGAGGTGCTGGCTCAAGGCACGCCCACCGAAATCGTGGACAACGCGGAAGTGCGCCGGGTGTATCTGGGCGAACACTTCAGGATGTAGCGTGAAGCCCGGCCTGTCGCTGCGGGTCTCGCAGCATCTTGCGCTGACGCCACAGTTGCAGCAGTCGATTCGCCTGCTGCAACTCTCGACGCTGGAGCTCGGCCAGGAGGTCGAGCAGATGCTGGACGACAACCCTTTTCTCGATCGTGAAGGGGAAGAGGCGCCGCGTGAGGAATTTGGTCTTCTGCAGGCCGACGCGCCAGTGCAGGGCGAGGATATACCTCTGGACGATGCTATTTATTCGAGAGCTGAAAGTTCAGTAAAGACAAGCGATGAAGGCCAGAATGAGCTGGATTCATCGGCGTCGGATGAGCTGCTGGACTGGTCGGGAGATGGCACGCACGATATGGCGCCCGACGACGCCGAGTGGGGTGGGGACGCTCCCGCGCGCCAACAGAGCGAGCGAGAGGAAGGGGCTTCCGACGCGCTGGACATGGCGCACGAACATGGCTCGCTCACCGATTTCCTGCACCGCCAGGCGCTGGCGTTGCGCCTCTCGGAGGTGGATCGCGCTGCGCTGCGCTTTTTGATCGAATCGCTCACCGACGAAGGCTACCTCGAAGACCCCATCGAAGAATTGGCTGCGGGTTTAGCGGGG
>JBQMQB010000074.1:0-1849 GCA_052172715.1 Giesbergeria sp.
GCGGCATCAGGCGCACCAATGCTGCGCTGCACCGAGCCATCGCGGCCCAGCAGCACGACGTAGGGCGTGACGTTCGGCCACTTCGGATCTACGCTTTGCCGGATGGCTGGCTCAAAACCCTCAAAAGCATACAGCCGCGTCAGCCCCAGGTAGTGCCGGGCATGCTCTACCGCTTTCACGCCTTGCACATCCATCATCACGGCCGCCAGTTCGACCGGACGGTGCGCATCCATGACAAAGCTGCGCAGTTTTTCAAAGGCGTCTGGGCAGGTGGAGCAATACGTGGTGGTGAAGATGTACGCCGCAGGTCGCGGGCCTTTTTCGACCAACCGCGCCCAGGTGGTTTCATCAAAATGCGCTACTGAACTAATAGCTATTGACGGTGATCTGGCAAGCGCAAAAGGCTGATTTAATCCAAAAAATAGGGCCCCTACTGCCAGGGCTATGCATGCACTGCGCCGTTGTTTAGAACTTGATTTCATGGACTCTGACCTCTGCTGCGTTGCGCCACACTACCACCATGCGCGGGCCTTGTAGTACCAGGCGTGGGAAATCGTTGTCTCCGTCGACCTGGCCCAGTACCTGCTCGCGGAACGTCTGCCCCCCGTCGACGGATATCCAGGCCTTGAGCGTGCTGGTCATGCCATCGCTGCTGCGCCAGACCACGGCCACCCGTTCGCCTTGTGCGGCCACATCGGCATGCTCGGCTCGGTCGTCAGGAAGCGTGCGCACTGTTTCAAGCCGCGGCGTGCCATCGGGAGCCAGCCGGGCGTAGCGCACACCGGGCACCTTGTCCTCGCCTTGCTGGCGAATGCCAAACCAGACCGTATGAAAACCATCGGCCGCCATTGCCAGCGCCGGGCCGTGGTGCGGGCAGGCATCCACTCGCCACTCGTCGTAAGTGGCGCGCACCACCTCTGCGGGGGCTTCGCCGCGCAGCACGGCAAAGGCGTGGTCGCGCACATTGGGCCCAAACACATGCCGCCACATGGCCCGCATGGCGCCGTCACTGCCCACACCCAGCGCAATGCGGCAGCACTCGCACGAGTGGTCGGCCACCTTGATGTCCGGGCCGAAGGTGGCCCCGCCGTCGCGCGAGATGTTGCGGTAGATGGCAGCGCCCCTGTAGCTCGATTTGCCTCCCACTTTGGGTGCGGCTTCCAGGTCACGCTTGTCGATCCAGACCGTGTGCAGAACACCCTGTGCATCAAAGCCCATGGATTCGAAGCGGTGGGTGATGATCTGGCGGTCGCTGTGCACCGTTATCGGTGCCGCAAAGTGCTGCCCCCCGTCTACCGAGCGCAGCAGGCGCACGTAGCCGGTGTTGGGCTTGGCCAGGGGCTGGGTGTAGGCAATCAGCACCGTGCCCTGGGCGCCAAACACGAGCTTGGGGCGGTTCTCGCCGTCGGCAGAGATGGCGTCGCTTCCTGTATCGAGCACCTGTGGCGCGCTCCAGTGCAGCGCTGCTCCGTCCAGCGGCGCCGCGGCACTTTGCACAAACAGGCGGCTCTGGGCGTCCAGTCCGGCCAGCCAGAGCGCGCCATCGGGTGCCACGGCCACCCCCACACCCAATTGGGGGCGGGGTTTGCGGGCTACGCGCTTGGTGGCTGTGGTGGTGGATGCTGCGCTGTCTGGCGTCGCTGCAGGGTGCATGTGCTGTGCCCCAGCCATACTGCAGCACAGTGCCAGGACCATGCCGCAGGCCCAGCGCCAGGGGGCTTGCAAAGGCAATTTTGAGAGATGCATGGCGGTTCCTACTTCATGCTGTAACGCAGTTCGGTTTGCACCGAACGCTGGGGCAAGGTGTGTGCTTGCCACGATTGCTGGTTGGTGACGTTGTTGACGCCCA
>JBQMQB010000074.1:1949-9306 GCA_052172715.1 Giesbergeria sp.
CCGTTGAACAGCTCGTCCACGTTGGGAAAGCGCACACCGCGCCCATAGCTGGCCCGCAGCAGCAGATCGTCGGCTGCGGTCCAGGCCAGTGAGAGCTTGGGACTGGTGGCGTGCAGACTGCGCTTGGCAAAGTTCTGCTGCGCCACGGGTGGCCCAGCGAAGAACTGCGAGCCATCGGTTGCTTCGAAAGTCTCCAGCCGCACACCTGAGGTCAGCACCAGGTCGGGCGTGAGGCGCCAAGCGTCCTGACCATATAAAGCGGAGACGGTGGTGGTGCCGTTGAAGCGCTGGTCCAAAGTCGTCTCGGTATCGCGCCAGTCGCTGGCCAGGTTCACCACGTTGTTCAACTGGTACTGGTTGCGGTGCAGGCCGAACACCAAGGCATGGCGACCGGCACCAAAATCTCCGGCGGTGGGGGTGTAGGTGGTTTGCAGTTCTAGCGTGTTCCAGCCGGTGCCGTCACGCCGCGTGACCGTGCCAGTGCCGCCCAGATCGGCCAGGGGCTGGGCCAGACCGGCTTGCCGGTTGGCATCACTGAGCATTTTGTAATCGGTCAGCATGACCGAGGCGTTCCAGCCGGTCGCGTGCTTGGTCTTCCAAGTGGTGCCGAGCTGGCGGTGGCTTTCATCGCGCTGGCTGGGGGCAAAGGCGCTGGCCGTCACATTGAAGCGGTTGGCACCATCGTTCACCACGCCGCTCCAGATCGGCTTGCCGGTGGCGTCGCGCAAGTAGGTCGTGTCGCTCACCGTGCTGTTGCTGCGCCACAGGGACACGCGCGCTTCGATTTCCTGCGTGGGCGAAATGTCGTAGCCCAGGCGCAGGTTCAGGGTGTCCTGCAGGCTGTGGTCTGCGCCTGTGGCGCCAAAGATGGCGCGCTCGCGCCCTTGGGGGTCTCGGTCATAGCGGATGCCGGTGACGGGCGTGCCCGCGGTGGGCGTGGCAAAGGCGCCGCTGGTGGCCCCCCGCACCGCATTGGCGTAGCCCATGGGGTGGCCCGCGCTGTCTTGGTGCTGCACGCCGAGCGCAACCCAAAGCCCAGAATCCAGGCGCGAGGCAATGCGTGCCGACAGTTGCTTGCTGCCATAGCTTTCGTGGGTGCCGTACTCGTCGAAAGATTGCTGGTTGTATTTGATGCTGGCCGAGGCCTCTAGGCCCTTGGGCTTGCGCTCGGTCACCACCATGGTCGTGCCGATCGAGTTGCCGGGGTAGATGGCGGAATACGGGCCGTACAGCGCGTCGACCCGTTCGATGGCCTCCACGTTGATCATGTTCCAGCGCGGCGCATCAAAGCGCCCGAGGAAGTTGGAGATCAGATAACCGTCCAGGTACACCAGTGCCCGGCCTGGCTGCAGCGTGCCAAAACTGCGTCCGCCAATGTTGGCATTGCGGTCGCCCAGGTAGCGCTTGCGCACGGTCGTGCTGGGCAGCAGGGTGGCAGCGTCTTCCGGGTTGAAGATGTTTTGCGCCTCCAGCTCTTGTGCCGTTTTGCTGGCGGTGCTGTTGGGTAGGTTGGGGTCCAGCTGGGAGCGTGTTTCGGTCACGCTGATGGTTTGCAATTGGGCTTCGGTGGCAATGCCTTGGGCCAGGCTCCAGGCAGGAACCAGAGCCAGGGCCGCAGCCCAAGGGACCAGGCGCAGGGCCGGGCCGGGAGAAAAACGGGGGTGTTGCACGAACGCACTCCAAGAATACCAGTCAAAAAGGCTTCCGGCGCTCTATTTATAAGCGCTAGATGCTATAAAAACGATAGTTCAGGAGAGCGAAGGCGGGCCGCGCGGTGGCGGCACGGTGACCCGGCCCACCGCGAGCGCGGTCACGGGCGTGTAAGACGGCAGGAGAGCGGCGCCCAGCGCAGCCCGCTGCAGGCTCCAGGGCGACGATGCGGGTACGGGCGCCAGTTGATCAGCGCAGAGCAGGCACATCGGGCAGTCCACCAGCACTTTTGCGAGCGGCTGCTCGGAAGAGGCATCCAGCGCGCCTGAGGCGTCCACCCACTGCATGCCCATGCTGGTGCACACCTCCATGCCTGCCGACGTGCGACTGGACGCCAACGCGTGCGACACAGTCGGCGCCAACGCGCCAAAGAGCGCCAGCAGCAGGGCCAGCCACAACCACACCGCGCGGCGCAGTGGCGCAGGGCTAAAAGTGGTGGTGGCGTGGGGGCGGAAGGTCATGGGAAAACCCCAGGATTCTACGGGCGGGGACGAGAACCATTTTCATCGCGCGCTGGCTTTGTAGTGTTCCCTCGGATCCGGCCAATGCCAACCGCCAGCTGGCAAACGCACTGGATCGGGGCGGTGCGCGTTGCGAATCAGGAAATCTCTAAATCCCCGCCAGCGCCGCCTGCACCTCGCCTTTGCCCAGAATCTCGCTCAGCACCACGGGTGCTTTGCCCGGCACGTACAGCACATAGACTGGCACGCCGCTGCGCCCGAGCTCGGTGAGGGCGGCAGTAATGGCGGGATCGCGCCGCGTCCAGTCGGCGCGCAGCAGCGCCACCTTGCGGGTGGCAAAGTCGCCCAGCACGTCTGCATCGGCCAGGGTGGTGCGCTTGTTGTATTGGCAGGTCACACACCAGGCAGCGGTGAAATCGACAAACACGGGCTGGCCGGCTGCGGTGAGTTCGGCCACGCGCTCGGTCGACCACGGTTGCCAGAGCGATTGCGCATCGGCGCTTGCGGTGTGAGCGGGCAGCGGCCGCACCACGTGGGGGCCCAGGATCAGCAGCAACGCCGCGCTGCCAGCCAGGGCGAGCACGGCCAGTACGGTGCGTGTGCGCCCGCGCAGGCCCATGACCCACACCAGACTGCTGCCAGCGACCAGCAGGGCGAGCAGTGCGCCGGCGCCGTCGATGCCGCTTTGCTGCCCGAGCACCCACACCAGCCAAACCACCGTGGCCAGCATGGGGAAGACCATGGCGCGGCGGAAGGTGTCCATCCACGGGCCGGGGCGCGGCAGCGCATGGGCGATGGCCGGAATCCACCCGGCCAGCAGGTAGGGCAGGGCCATGCCCACACCCAGCGCGCCAAACACCGCCAGCGCCTGCGCCGTGGGCATGGCGACAGCAAAGCCGAGCGATGCACCCATGAAAGGCGCAGTGCAGGGCGAGGCAATAGCGACGGCCACCACGCCCGAAAGCAGTGCGTCGGCCACCGGGTGGCGGGCCTGCAGCGTCGCCAGACGGCCTGGTATGAATTGGCCAAACTCGAACACGCCCGCCAGGTTCAGCGCAATCAGCGTGAACAACGCCGCGAGCAAGGCCACCACCATAGGCGATTGCAGCTGAAAGCCCCAGCCAAGTTGCTCGCCAGCGGCGCGCAGCGCCAGCAGCAGGCCGCCGAGTGCGAGGAAAGAGAGCACCACGCCTGCGGTATACGCCAGCGCGGCAAGGCGCTGGGCGCGCGGCTGCCCACCGTGCTGCGCCAGCGCCAGCAATTTGATGGCCAGCACCGGGAACACGCAGGGCATGAGGTTGAGCAGCAGCCCACCCAGCAGGCCACCGAACAGCGCGGCAGCCAGACCCGTCAGCGAGGGCGCGGTTGCTGGGCTGCTGCGGTTGGCCTCTAGCGCTGCGGCGAGGGCTGGCGACACTTCGGCGCGGGGCGCGCCTGCTGCCCAGGGCGTCTGCACGGCAGCCACGCTGCGCCAGCCTGTGACTTCGTTTGCGCTGTCTGCGCCCTTGCCGTCCGCTGCGGTGAGTACCACCGGCACGTTGGCTGGCGCCGCACCGTGTTCGGGGGATAGGGCGGTGTCGGCCGTCCACACTGCGCCGTCCCAGGCCTGCATCCAATCTTTGCCAGGCGCGGCGGCGGGGACGAGCACCCCGGGGGTTTCAGGAAACAGGTCAAGCGTGCGGCCCTGCAGCGTGGCGGGCAGCCCAGCCACGCGCCAGTGCAGACGATCGCCTTGCGCTCGCACGCTGGCTTGGGCGCCAACGGGCTGCGGCTGCGCCGCCGCACTGCGGGAAAAACGCGCCGCATCGCCTGCGGTGGAGCCGCGCAGGGGCAGCTGTAGTTCAAAGTTGCCTTCTTCGGGGATGCACTCTTTGCGGCACACCAGCCAGCTAGCGTGCAATCGCACCGTGAGGGTGTCGCCCGCGCCGCCGACCAGGGGCTGCTTGAAAGTCGGCGTGATGTGCAGCGGCACCGCCAGCAAAAGTTCACCCTCGTAGCCGTAATTGGCCAGCGAGCCGATGCGAATGCGCTGGGGCACGGGCCAGGCGATTTCGCCCACCTCCACACCTGGGGGAAGGTCCCAGACGAGTTCGGTCGGTAGGCCTGAGTCACCGGGGTTCTTCCAGTAGGTGTGCCAGCCGGGCTGGTGCGTGAGCGACAGGCCCAGCCAAGCCTGTTGCCCGGCCGCCAGCCCATCGGGCGCGTGGGCGACAAGTTCGGCGCGCACCTGTGGTGTGGTGACGACAGAGTTGGCGGACGATCCGGATTTAAGGCGTATTTGGGCTCTAGCGCTTAATGTATAAGCGCTAACAGCTATTAATAAGATAGCAAAAAGCCATCGAGGAGAGAGATTGGTGCGCATGGTCCCAGAGTGTGAGTGCCTTGAGCCGTGCTGGTTCCGGGCTGCGGCGCTGGCCAGGTTCTCAGGTGCTTGCCTGAAGTGGCTATTTTGCCACTGGGTCCAATTCTGCCTACGGTGTTGCGCGGCAAAGATCTTGCAAATACTTCCGAAATCGCCAATGATGCGAATGAATCTCATTAACGTTGTCGGTGGCGCCCTTCGCTGTTCGGTGACATCTTTGCCGTGAACTGTCGTTGCGTTTGGGCAAACGCACCATGGCAGCACGCTTCATTACTCCAACAGCCAGCCAAGAGTCTTTCTGATGCATCAGCCAGCTACCCCATTTACTACAAGAGGGAACTTATGGCATTCAGAAAAACCCAGCTGGCGCTGCTACTGGCAGCGCTTGGCGGCAGCACCGTGGCGTACAGCGACGAAACGGCACTTCCGCAAATCACCGTGCAGGAGCAGGCTGAGCGCGCTGACGGCCCGGTAGACGGCTACCGCGCGACCCGTTCTGCCACGGTCACGAAGACCGACACGCCCTTGCGCGACGTGCCGCAATCGATCCAGGTCGTCCCTGAAGAGTTGATGAAGGACCAGGCTGTGCGCAGCATGGCGGAGGTGTTGCGTTACGTGCCCGGAACGTCGATGAACCCCGGCGAGGGCGGGCGTGACCAGCCCGTGCTGCGCGGAATCAGCACCACCGCGGACTTCTATGTCGATGGGGTGCGCGACGACGCGCTGTATTTTCGCGACCCCTATAACGCCGAGCGAATCGAGATCCTAAGGGGGCCGAGTGGCATGGCTTTTGGGCGCGGCGGTGCCGGTGGCGTGATTAATCGCGTGACCAAACGGCCCTTGGCACCACAGGCAAAGGCCGAAGTCAGCTACGGTAGCTATGACGCCAAGCGCGCCAGTGCCGACATTGGTGGCCGCCTGTCGGAGACGGCAGGGTATCGGGTGAATGCGATGGTTGAAGACTCAGGCGGCTTCCGCGAAGGCTTCAAGCTGCGCCGCAGCGGCATCAATCCAGTATTCGAGTTCAACCCCAGTCCAGACACTTCGGTGCTGCTGTCGTACGAGCATTTCGAGGACCGCAGGACCGTCGATCGCGGCATTCCCTCGTTCAATGGTAGGCCCTACAACACGCCGCGCGCGACCTTCTTCGGCAATCCGGAGCAAAGCCCGAGCAAGGTCACAGTCGACGGTTTCGCCGCCCGAATCGAGCACCAACTGGCGCCGGATCTGGCGCTGCGCAACGCATTTCGCGCCACACACTACAACACCTCGCGCCAGAATGTGCTGCCTAGAAGCGGCGTTGATGCGGCGGGTAAAGTGGGTATCAGCGCCTACCGGTCGGCCAATGAGCGCAACAACTTCTTCAACCAGAGCGAGCTGGAAACGCGCGTGCACACCGGTGGCGTCGAGCATCACCTGCTGGCAGGCCTTGAATTGGGTCGCCAGGACAGCGACAACACGCGCCTGACGGGCTACTTTGGCAGTGCGACCAATATTTTGGTTGATGCGACCAATCCGAGAGCATCGGTGACCCAATGGAAGGCCGCCAGCAGCGACACCAATAACAATGTGGTGGCCAATATCGCTGCGCTCTACGCACAAGACCAGATTGCCTTGAGCCCGCAGTGGAAAGCCGTGCTCGGCCTGCGCTACGACCGATACAGCGTGGCCATTGACGACCGCAACGCAGCCAATGTTGACCTTGCGCACACCGACAAAGAGTTCTCGCCACGTGTTGGTCTTATCTACCAGCCCAATACCAGCGCGTCGTACTACCTGAGCTACAGCTACGCATTCCTCCCGAGTGGTGAGACGCTCTCGCTGTCGACCAGCAATGCGGATCTGGAGCCGGAAAAGGCGAAAAACTGGGAGCTTGGCGCCAAGTGGGAACTGAACCCCCGCCTCAGCGCCAGTGCGGCTGTGTTCCGTCTGGACCGCGCCAACGTCAAGGCGGCAGACCAGTACGATCCGACCAAGTTGGTGCTGTCTGGCCTGCAACGCACCGAAGGTATCGAGCTGGGCCTGCAAGGCAAGATCAACAAGCAGTGGCAGGTCTATGCCGGTTACGCCCGGCTTGACGCCCACGTCAAAAAGTCCACCGGCTCCGGCAGTGGTGCGGTACGCGCTGGGAATACGGTGGCGTTGGTACCGAAGAATGCCGCCTCGGTCTGGAACCGCGTCGACCTCTCTAGCGGCTGGGGCGTCGGTGTCGGGGTGGTGTACCAGTCCGGCGTCTACGCCAATACCGCGAGCAACGCTGTGACGCTGCCGTCGTTTACCCGGGTGGACGGTGCGATCTACTACGCCTTTGCCGACGGCAAGACACGGCTCGCGCTGAATGTCGAAAACCTGTTTGACAGCCACTACTACCCAACGTCGGGCGGTGACAACAACATCACCGTTGGCTCGCCGCGCGCTGCCCAACTGACCCTGCGCACCTCGTTCTGAGCGGCTGTGTTGACGACGATTGATTGCCAGAACGGAGGTGCTTTTCATGTCGCATTTGGATATTCAGCGCAGTGTCACCGCCGAGGGGTTTCTCGATCGTCCGCATGCGGCGGTCGGCACCGCACCGGCCAATCGGGTGCGCAGGCGCAGTCGGCGGGCTGTGCTCCTGGGCTTGCTGCGCACTGCGCATCTGTATGTCGGTCTGTGGGGTGCGGCACTGGGGCTGCTGTTCGGTGCCACCGGCATCCTGATGAACCACCGCGCGGTGATGAAAATTCCGGTCGAAACGGCGGTGCAGAAAACTGCCCAATTGCCGCTGCCGGAGCCGGGCTTTGGCACCCCGCAACAGATGGCCAACTGGTTGCAGAAAGAGTTG
>JBQMQB010000075.1:0-1430 GCA_052172715.1 Giesbergeria sp.
GCGTCTTCATTCAACATAAGCTATTTCAATCCAGGAAGTAACTGGCGCAGCGAAAGTGCTCACCGCGATACCGTAGCGCCGCAAACCCTCACAGGTCTCGGTAAGTAAAGGCAAGCCCAAGCGGTCAAAAAAATCGGCCACTTGGGAATTTTTCGGCGACGGAATGAATTCCGCGCGCAATTCGCCACAACCGCGCCGCATGGCGTCGGCGACGATACAGGTCCAGATTGCCATCTCTACACTGCGGCCGATCACACGGCAGCTCATGAAGAAATTGTCGACAGAGGCAACGCCGTCTGCGTAGCGCATCACGACTACGCCCGTCAATCCGGCGTTGCCGAATTTGTCACCGACGACCAGCGAAAAGACCGCATGATGGCGATCTTGCATCATTTGTACGATCTCTGTCTCACTGTAACGCTTGGTAGTTAGGTTGAACTGATTGGACTTCATGGACAGTTCGCTAATGCGCGCAGCGCTGGCAGCGGCATTTCGGGTCAGTTCAACCCTCATTTCCAGCGACGCGAGATAGGCATCCTGCGAATCGAACAGCTCCTTCAACTCCTCGGCACCCGCGCGCTGGCGGTATTGCGCGGTCTTGCCGTGGCTGGCGGTATCGATACCGCCAGCCAAAAATAGCTCTTTGATCTCACGCACCACGCCCGGATATTCGGACAAGGTGGCAGGAACTTGCAGCGTCTTCACCATCGGCAACTGCCGGCGCACCGCTTCACATTCAAAAGAAGAGTCATCAAGGAAGACCATGCTGTCTAGCCCGACGTTGAGCTCTAACGCGAGCTCGCGCAGGTTGGACGGCTTATCGTTCCAATTGACCTTCTTGACCACGATCTGCGCATCACGCAGCACCATTTCAGGATGTTTTTGCAACGCTTCGTCGACATCGGCCAGATTGTTCTTGGAGCACAGGCATAACAGAATGCCGTTGCGCTCCAGCGCAGCGAACTCATGCTGCATGCGCCAGTAGACATTCCCCGGATAGTTGTGCGGTGCAAGTTTGATGCCGGTCAGCAGATCCTCGCCGATTACGCCTCCCCACAAGGTGTTGTCGCAATCGAGCACCAGCACTTTGTAGAAATACGCGCCGAAGCCGCGCGCGGACTGCACTATGCGGCGCGCCAACTCATTCATGTAGGCGCCAGTGTAGGGCGCCTTGCTGCGGAAGTAAAAGCGCGTGTCAAACGCCGCCGCCTGGCCGACTGACCGCACAATGTCTTCGCTGTCAATCAGGCGGATATTGCCAAAGGCCGCCGCCTCTTCGCGTAGAGCAGCATTGAAGCGAGTTAAAACTGAGGCCACGACATCGTTGCCGCCGACTTCTGCCGGGCGCCCCATCCGATGGAAAGTGCCAAGAAAAATCGTACTCATGTTGCACGCCTTATCGAAGGCTATGCGGTAGCGTGAGCGCAGCT
>JBQMQB010000075.1:1530-3194 GCA_052172715.1 Giesbergeria sp.
TTTGCTCCAGGTTGGCGACGGCCAGCGTCACCTGGCTTAGCGTGCTGTCGCCCTTGGCCAGTATCGCCAGATCCGCTTGCTTGTCACTCATCGCATCGCCATCCCGCCGTTGACGGCGAGCGTGTCACCAGTGACGAAGCCTGCGTCATCCGAGACAAGGTAGGCCACCGCCGCCGCCACGTCAGCTGGGGTCGCCAAGCGGCGGAGCGGTGTCTGGCGTGCAATCATCAATTGGGTTTTTTCGGAGATATCGCCAATCAAGGTGGTCTCACACATACCGGGCGAGACGCAGTTAACCGTGATGCCCTGCGGGCCCAGTTCGGCCGCCATATAGTTCGAAAATACGGCCAGCGCACCCTTTGCCATCGCATAACCGGTCCAGCTTACCGACGGTGCACCGGCAATCACCTGCGAGGTAATGTTTACGATTCGACCCCATTGTTGCGCGCTCATCTCCGGAACACAGGCACGGGTCATTAAGAAAGCACCTTTGACTTGCACATCGATCTGTTGCTGCACGTCACCCCATTCGGTTGCACTGAAAACTTTGGGATTGATGTGGGGCGAAGCGTTATTGACCAATACGCTGACTCCGCCGAATTCTTGTCGTGCTGCCCGATAAAGTTTTTCCGCCCCGGCTTGGCTCGAAATATCAGCTTGCACAGCGATCGCGCGCGTCTTGCCAGACTCATTGATATCTGCAACTATTTGCGCGGCACGATCGGCTTGGCCGCGATAGTTCACTACAACGTGATAACCGTCCTTAGCGAGCCGCAGGCAAATTGCCTTGCCGATTCCGCCAGCACCGCCAGTGACGATCGCCACGCGTGGCCGCTGTTCCGGCGCGACAACCGCGAGTTGTGCAGTAGACAACAACTTGACCTTACCTAGGCCCGTCAACACCACCTGCTGGTTCTGGTTAACAATGCGAGTATCGAGTTCGAGCATGCGCTCACGGTCATACTTTTTGACTACGGTGCAGCTGATAGTGAGCTCATCGCCGAGGCGCACCGGCAACAGAAACTCCATGTTCTGCGACACCCATAGGGCGCCGGCGCCCGGCAATTTGGTGCCGATCACGGTAGAGATGAATGAGGCGCCGAGCATGCCGTGCACCACTATGTCTTTGAATGCAGTCGTTTCGGCGTAGGCGCGGTTCACGTGCAGCGGGTTATCGTCACCGGTCATCTCGACAAACTTGCGCACGTCAGATTCCGTAATAATTTTTATCAGCGCGTGCGTTTCACCAATCAAAATTTTTTCAAAATCCTTAAACATGTTCAAATACCTTCTCTTTGAGGCATATTCCATCGCCAGACAGATGCGCCAAAATTAAACCCAGCGCCGACAGCGGCCAACACTACGAGGTCGCCATTCTTCAATAATGATTTACCGACCGCCTCGCTCAGGGCAATTGCGAGGGAAGCGGAACCCGTGTTCCCCACCTCTTGCACATTGGTGTACGTTTTCGTAAGGTCAAAACCCATTTTTCGCACGATATATTCGATTAATCTCAGATTGGCTTGATGGAACAGTAGAAAATCTATCGAGGCTAATTCGACCTCGCTTTTTTCGCAGGCCTTGCGGATCACCTTGGGCAAGTGCGTAATCGCCTGCTTCCAAGTTGCGATACCATTCATTTCCATTAGATCAATGGCCGGGTC
>JBQMQB010000075.1:3294-6971 GCA_052172715.1 Giesbergeria sp.
CGGTCAGACGCAATCGTCAGACCGGTGACAAATCCGGTGCAATTCGCCTGCACATCGAAAATCTGTGCGCTTGCAGCCTTCAATTCCATCTGCACCTTGGCCGACAGTGGTGGAAAAATATAGTCGCCAGAAAAAGTGCAGGCAATGATCAGGTCGACTTCATCTGCGCCGACGCCGGCCATCTCAAGCGCATGCTCGGCGGCCTTGACTGCATAATCGGAAGCACTTTCATCGCGATGCGCGATATAACGCCGCTGGATACCGGTTTTTTCTACAATCCATTCCGGCGTCACCTCCAAGCCGAGACACAACGTTTCATTGTCTTCGGCATGGTCAGGCAAATGGTGTCCCACGCCGGCGATAGCAATTCCTGGATAAGTGAGGGTGCTCACGGTGCCTCGCTGTCTATATCACTCAGCCCTAAAAACCTCAATAATTCGTGGTTCCCGCTGCGCACTGATGCACCGTCGACGGCATCGCCATGGCCAGGGTAGACGGTGCGCTCGCTGGTCAGGCGGTTCCAAAGCCCGCAGATGCTGGCTTTAAGCAGTTCTGAATTTTCGCCAGGCAGTTGCGATAGACCAACCCCACGGCTGTATATCGTATCGCCGGTAAACCAGGCGCTGCCTAGCTCCACCACACACGATCCTGGCGTATGCCCTGGCGTCGACAGGTAGCGCAGTGGATGACCGTCAATGGTCAGGCTGAACTGGTCTTCGATGTAGTTAACATCGGGCAGCTCAATCTTTTGCGGAATATTGAAAGCCATTAGCAAAAAATTGGACGCCTTTAAGACTCGTGCATCGGCTTTGTGCATGAATACCTGGCAACCATATTTCTTCTGGAAATACGCGGCGCTGCCGGCATGGTCGAAATGCCCATGCGTGCAAAACACCTGATGCGGGCGCAAACCGCATTCGGCCATTTGCGCATCAATGGCAGGGCCATCCAGCCCCGCATCGATGAGGATGGCACCACCGGGTACGTCGGCTTCGCAAAAATAGGCATTCGACGGAAACGCGCCACTGGTCACCCGCCACACCGCGCCTCCTCCCCAGTTACCCACCACGGTCGCCATGCTCAATTCACTCCGCCCAAGTAGATCGTCTGCGCAGTGATGTAGGAACTGCGCTCGGAAGCCAAGAAGTCCAACACGTTGAGAATATCGTCCGGTTCCGCAAAGCGCGGGATTGGCAGGCTGGCAATCACTTGGGCAATCTTGTCTCGCGGCAGTTGGGCCAGCATGTCCGTCTTAATAGCGCTCACAGCCAGCGTATTGCAGGTCACATTGAGAGGAGCCAATTCCTTGGCCATCACATTGGCAAGCGTGGAGAGACCAGCCTTGCACGCAGCATACATGGAGTCACCAATCGGCTCTAGGCTAGCGGCCATCGAACCGATATTTATGATACGACCCCACTTCGCCTTGCGCATCAATTTCGATGCCTCGCGCGACATCATGAAAGCGCCCATCAAGTTCGTATTCAACATTGCCTGTGCTGCAGCTGGCGGCATAATCATTGCGTATTGAGAGGTCAGTACTGCTGCGTTGTTAACCAGGATTTGAACTGAGCCGGTGATTTTTTTAAGCTCGGTGAAGCCATTCAAGACCGCCGCCGGATCACCGACATCAACCCGGAAATGTGAATAGTTCGCATGTGCGATGGTCGCTTCGCCGCGCGCAAACCCGGCCACGCGAGCGCCGTGCTGCAGGAAATGCTCGGCAATAAGGCGTCCCACGCCGCGTCTGCTGCCGGTCACTAACGCCAATTTGCCCGCGTAATTCTGCGTCATATTTCCGACAACAGCAGAAGAATGTAGGCGGTAAGCGTGTTGACGTCTGAAAACGGTGAAACCGCCTGACTCATCGCACGGTCGTCGGTCAGACTGAGCTCGCGTCCGCTAACGTCCGAAATTGCCGCTTCTACGTCGACGATGACCGATACCAACGACAGAGAATCAAGGGCAGCGCCCGAGCCGAAAAGTTGTGTATTGAGTCCAACTTCAAGCTGTTCATCCGGGCCACGCTCCTCGTTGATACTATTAAGCGCCTTAAAAATAATGGCTTGCACAGTATTTTTGTCTAACATGCTACTCCCTTACTGAATGCTTTATCACCAACTTCGGCCGGGCAAATGCGATCAGTACGTTCATGCGCGGTAGAGTGGTCATGCGGTATTCCTCAACCAGAAGGCCGAGAAAAATCGCATCATGAAACCGCCCATTCAGGCAAAGATGATTGCGCAGCCGACCTTCCTCTTTCATACCCATATATTTCTGCCATTTGACCATCAACGGGTTATTCGCTGCGACAATCCCACAGACGCGCACCAAGCCGAGTTGGTCAAAGGCCAGTTCGTACAACAGCTTCATCGCTTCGACCGCCACAGGCACGCCCATGGCAGCCGCTTCGTCCCCGATCAGAAACCGACCAGGCTCGCCGTGGCGGTTAGCCAGGTCAATGCTTGTCAGCGAGAGCATCCCTACAGGATGACCGCTCCTCAATTCAATGATGAAATTGTGCTCGGAGGAAGCCCGACTGGCGATCCAAATGGCCTGTTGTTCGGCGCTGGCCGCCCCCTGATTGAGGAACTTGGCTCGCTGCGCCGCGCGCCAACGAAAGGTTAGTGCTGCATCCGCGACCTGGAGTGGCCGCAGGTTGACAAATTCGCCTTCCAAAACACGCGATTCGGTCATATCACTATTTAGAAAACAATGAATGCCGCCGCTTCTGGCACTGGCACGCCGGGCGCCGAAGGCCTATAGGCGACACCGACAAACGACTGCTCTAGCGCAAAACCAACTTCCAACAGTTGCGCCAGAACCTCATCGGGACGGCGGTACAAATATATATGGTCAGCATGCGCAGAATTTAGCGCTGCGGTAATAAACGCACGCCCGCCGGGTGCCATATTGCGGCGCAGGCCACGGAGAAAATTAACTGGATCATCAAGGTGTTCCAGTACTTCGACGCACACCAGCCAATGGTTTTTTGATTCGACCGGTTCGGCGGTCACATCGCGCAGTTCAACCTGGTAACGGTGACCCAAACCAAGCGATTCCATTTGTATTTCTGCGAATTTTTTGGAATGTGGGCTTATGTCTAGGCCAATGCCACAAATGCCTGGGAGTTTGCGCAGCAAAAAACTGGAATAGAGTCCAGTTCCAATACCAATTTCCATGAATGAATTGGCGCCAGACACCCGCATTTGTTGCACAAAAGCGCTGTTGAAAAACTGCAGTTGACGGTAATGATGAGGCCACAGGAAATGCGAAAGAAAAAGTCCTGGAAGGTACTCATCCATCATATGGCGTTCGTTGAAATACACTTCACTGGCGGCCTGCTCATAGGTTTTCACCTTGTACTCAAGATCGCGCTCAAAAGCCACTTGGAGGCGCATCGAATGCATCGCAAAAGTTGCATATCCCTTGACTGCTGCCACCACCGCTTGGGGCGTAGGGAACAAGGCATTCAGGACCTGTTCAAACTCATCGGCCCATGGCTCACCAAACAGCGCAGCACCACGATCTACGATATCGCTGGCAAACCTATGATTCGCGCGTAACGTTTTAGCCATCTGGACCAAGCCCGGGTAGCGCCCCTCATCCAGCGTGAATGGTTTTAAATCTAACAAAAGGGCACTCCAATCAATTGCATTCCTCTATGGAGGTATGTA
>JBQMQB010000075.1:7071-9275 GCA_052172715.1 Giesbergeria sp.
CCCAGAAATGCAGGAGGTGAACGGGCTAGTTTTCTGTGCAGCATCCAAACCCTGTAGATGGCGTATTTTTCCGGCACTGTTCATCGTGGGCAGTAGGGCCGTGATGCATTAGCATGTCGTCAACACACTTGCTGTATCGATCTGTCAACCCGCACCCTGTCTTCCTCGGACCCTCCGCACCTGCATCCACATGATTGTCATCGTCGGTTACATCATCACGTTTGGCTGCGTGTTCGGCGTCTACGTCGCGCACGGGGGCAACATCAATGTGCTTTTGGAGGCGCTGCCCTTTGAAATGATCACCATTGGTGGCGCCGCCTTTGGATCTTTCATCATTACGAACCAACCGAAGGTGCTAAAGGCGACGCTCTCTGGGCTGCCGAAGCTGTTCAAAAGCTCTAAGTACACCAAGGCGCGTTACATGGAGTTAATGGCGATGCTCTATGAAATCCTGCAAAAAGCCCGCAAGGACGGGCTGATGGCCATTGAAAAGGATGTGGAAGCACCGCACGAGTCGGAGATTTTCAAGAAATTCCCGGCGGTGGGTTCGGACCACCACGTAATTGAGTTCCTGACCGACTACCTGCGCATGATGGTCTCGGGCAACCTCAACTCCCACGAAATCGAGTCGCTAATGGACAGCGAAATCGACACCCACCACGAAGAGGCGCGTGCACCTGCAGCAGCGCTGGCACGGCTCGCAGGCGCGCTGCCTGCCTTCGGTATCGTCGCTGCCGTGCTCGGCGTGGTGAACACCATGGGCTCAGTCGGACAGCCGCCTTCTGTGCTGGGCGGCATGATTGCATCCGCCTTGGTGGGCACTTTTTTGGGTATTTTGCTGGCCTACGGCGCAGTCGAACCACTGGCTGGTTTGATGGAGCAACAGGTAGACGAGGCCGCCAAAGAATTTCAGTGCATAAAGGCCACACTGCTCGCGAGCATGCAGGGGTACAACCCGGCCACGGCTATCGAGTTTGGTCGCAAGGTGCTGTTCTCGACCGCTCGGCCCACGTTCCTGGAGCTCGAAGCCCACGTAAAGGGCAAGAAATAGGGACGGCACGATGGCGGAAAAAAAGCTCCAACCCATCATCGTCAAGCGGGTAAAAAAGGCCCACCATGCCGTACATGGCGGCGCTTGGAAGATCGCCTACGCCGACTTCGTGACCGCCATGATGGCGTTCTTTCTGCTGATGTGGCTTCTGGGCTCCACCGCCAAGGGGGAACTGCAGGGGATTGCAGACTATTTCAATGCCCCCATGAAGGTGGCGATGAGCGGGGGCGATGGCTCGGGCAACAGCTCGAGCATCATCCCAGGAGGCGGCAACGATCTGGCCAAGGTGCACGGGCAAGTGCGCCGCACGGATGCCGAAAGAAATACCAATCGACGCCTGTCGGCAGAGGAAATGCGGGCCAAGCAAGCGGAGCGCGACGGCGTCCGCATCAAAGAGCTCCGGGAGCGGATGGACGCCATCATTACGGCAAACCCGAGGCTCAATGAATTTCGCTCGCAAATCCACATCGACGTAACGTCCGACGGCCTACAGATTCAGATCGTGGACGACCAGAACCGCCCCATGTTTGACAGCGGCAGTGCGCTCGTCAAGCCCTACATGCGCGACATTTTGCGAGAGATTGGCGCCGCCCTGGGCGGTGTGCAGAACCGCATCAGCTTGGCAGGCCATACCGATGCTACGCCCTACGGCAATGGAGACCGCGGCTACAGCAACTGGGAGCTGTCAGCAGACCGCGCCAACGCCTCGCGCAGGGAACTGGTAGCCGCGGGTATGCCCGACGCAAAGCTGGCCCGTGTGGTCGGTCTGGGGGCCAGCGATTTGCTCGATCCAGAGCATCCGCGGGCGGCATCGAACCGGCGGATCAGCATTACCGTGCTCACCCACGAAGCAGAAGAACGCCTGCTCGGCGGCGCCAGCCCGTCTCCTGCGGCACAATCGAGCGAATTACAAACTGAAACTCCGGTGGCAACAAGCACCGCGGCAAGTGCAGCGAGCCCGCCCTCTGCTGCACAAGTTGCGCCTGCTTCGCGCCCTTAGCACAGCGTGCTTGCACATTTCGACCGAAAGGGTCCCACGTGGCCAATGCCCTTCGCTTCCTGATCGTTGACGACTTTTCCACGATGCGGCGCATCGTTCGCAACCTGCTCAAGGAGAGCGGGTTCACCGAGGCCGATGAGGCGGAGGACGGCG
>JBQMQB010000076.1:0-9273 GCA_052172715.1 Giesbergeria sp.
GGCCGTATCCAGGGCCGTTTTTTCGCTCAAGATAGCGCTCTCGAACAAAGCTGCCTGGGCGTCCTTGGCCCACCAACGCACCCCAGTCGTGATGATCTGGTACTGCATCACGGTGGAAGCGGCGCGCAAATCCAACAGATCGACCGCACACCCGGCGATGTCTGCCAATTCGCCCGAGAGTTGCCAGAGCAGCAGAACATCGGCATACCCCGCCACAAGTACAGCCATGTCGAGATCACTGTCGGCACGCGCAGTGCCTTGGATCCGGCTGCCAAATCCGTAGACGGCAAGCAACCCGGGCACACGATGTTGCAGCATGCCTACGGTGCGCTCTACCGTCTCCTGCGCCACAGAAATACCCAATGTCATGCGCCTGCCACCTTTCAATCGAACTTGACCCGCGGGTCCACCCACACATAACAAAGGTCGGAGACCAGTTTGGTCACCAGCCCGATCAGCGTAAAAAAGTACAACGTGCCCAGCACCACAGGGTAGTCGCGGCGGATCACGCTCTCATAGCTCAGCAGGCCCAGGCCATCGAGCGAGAACAGGGTCTCGATCAGCAGCGAGCCGGTAAAAAAAGCTCCAATGAAGGCCGCCGGGAACCCGGTGATGATGGGGATGAGCGCATTGCGCAGCACATGCTTCCACAGCACCTGCCGCTCAGACAGGCCCTTGGCACGCGCCGTCAGCACATACTGTTTGCGGATTTCTTCCAGAAAGGCGTTCTTGGTCAGCATGGCCGTCACCGCAAAACTGCCCAGCACCATGGCGGTAATGGGCAGGGTGATGTGCCAGAGGTAATCCACAATACGCGCGCCCCAGCTCAGTTCATCCCAGTTGCTCGACGTCAGCCCGCGCAGTGGAAACCACTGCAACTGGCCACCAAAAATCACCAGCAGCGCGACGCCCAGCACGAAGCCCGGAATGGCGTAGCCCACCAGGATAAGCAGCGTGGTCACCAGATCAAAGCGCGACCCGGCGCGCACCGCCTTGGCCACGCCCAGTGGAACGGCCACCAAATAGCTGATGAAGAAGGTCCAGAGCCCGAGGCTGAGCGAGACGGGCATCTTCTCCTTGATCAGCGCCCAGACATCCTTGCGCTGCAAGAAACTCTTGCCCAGGTCGAACCGCACATACTGCTGAAGCATTTGCATGAAGCGTTCGTGCGCAGGCTTGTCAAAGCCATACATGACCTTGATCTCCTGCACCTGTGCTGGCGAGAGCGCCCGGCGGCCCTGCCCGCTGCCAAGGGACGCCTCTTTGCTGGTGAGCTGTGACATCAGTTGCTCCACCGGGCCACCCGGTACGAACTGAATGACTGCGAAATTGATCAACAGCACGCCCAGCAGCGTAGGAACCATGAGCAGGAAGCGGCGGAGAAGGTAGGCAGCCATAGCAATCAATCAAGGGGCGGCGCGCCACCACATAGTCAACAACCAGGAACCCGCCAACATATGCGAAGGCAGCGCAGGGGGGTGCTGCAGGTAGTGCTTGCGGGCAATGAAGTATTGACGGCCATAGTACATAGGCACCACGAACTGCTGGTGCCGCAGGTAGCGATCCAGCAGGCGCGCCCCGGCGGCAATAGCCGCTCGGTCGGGGCTGTTGACGATTTCCTCGATCAGTTGATCGATCACCCTATCCTTGATGCCTGAGAGGTTCTGGCTGCCTTTCTGATCGGCCGAGGCAGAACCAAAATCGTCATACAGCTCATTGCCGGGGCTGGTTGACCCCCCCAAAATGTTGATCGCCATATCGAAGTCAAAATCATCGAGCCTTTTCTTGATCAGGCTGGCATCGCTGAGCCGGTAGCGCAGTTCGATGCCCAGCCGCGCCAGGTTGCGTGCATACGGCGCCAGAACGAGCTCGGAGCTGCGGTCCGGAATGAGCATGGTGACGACAAAAGCCTCGCCCGCGGCGTTGCGCAGGGCGCCGCCCTCGTACGTCCAGCCCGCTTCGCCAAGCAGGCGCTGGGCCTGCACCAAGTTTTTGCGCAGGCCTGCGGCCGTGGAGCCCGTCTCGGCCGGGTGCACAAGTGGGTCACGCAGTGCCGCCAGCAGGGCCGGGGTCTGGTCCAGGCGTTGGGCGATCTTCAACTCCTGCGGGGTCGGCACCTCGCCCGCCATGAGGTCGTCGGTGTTCTGGAAATAGCTCTGGGTGCGGGCGCGGCGGTTGTAGAAAACGCGCTGGTTCAGCCAGTCAAAATCGAACGCAAGTGCCACAGCGCTGCGCACACGAATATCAGCAAAACGCGGCTGGCGCAGGTTCAGCACCAGGCCCTGCATGCCTGTGGATCGGCGGTGATTGATCTCGTCCTTTACCAGCTCACCCGAGGCAAACCGCTTGCCCTTGTAGCGCCGCACCCAAGCGCTGATGGAGCCCTCTTCCAGTGCATCGAGATCGCCCGCCTTGACGGCCTCTTCCTCACCCAGTCTGTCACGGTAGTACTGGTATTCCACCTCATCAAAATTGAACAACCCTTTGCGCACGGGCAAGTCGGCGGCCCAGTAGTCCTTGCGTCGCTCGTAGGTAATGGATTTGCCGAAATCCACACGCTTGATCGCATAGGGGCCGCTGGCAATCGGAGGGTCCGAGAACACCTCGTCGATGGTCTTGCCGCCAGCCCAGGCCTTGGAGAACACAGGGAGCTGGCCAATGACCATGTGCAACTCGGAATTGCGGCGCTTGAACTCGAAACGAATCGTCAACCGGTTCACCACCACGGCGCGGGCAATGTCGGCCCAGTAGGCACGAAACGTGGGCGACGCCTGTTTACTCATCAGGGTGTCGAACGAATATTTCACGTCCTCTGCCAGCACCGGGTCGCCATTGGAAAACCGCGCCTTCGGGTTCAGGCGAAATTGCACGCTGAGCCGGTCTGGCGCCAGCACCATGTCCTCGGCCAGCAGGCCGTAGCGGCTGAAAGGCTCATCCTCACTGGGGGCGGTGAGAGAGTCGAACACCAATCCGTACTCCGCGAACAAGAAACCGTTGCTGCTATAGCCCATGCCGGCCGCAACCTGTCCACGCAAAGTAAACGGATTGAGCTTGTCGAAGCTGCCGCTGGCCGAGAGCCGCAGTTGCCCGCCCTTGGGTGCATCAGGGCGCACATAGTCGAAATGCGTAAAGTTCGCCGGATACTTCGGCTCGTACCCCATGCCCATTCCATGCACTGCCCACGCCGGGAGCGCGGCCCACAGCAAGAGGCAAGTTAGAAGAAATCGCATGCGACAATTCTGCCCTACGTCGGCAGCATTTTTGCGCAGGCAGCGGGGTGAACGCCTCTCGGCCGGTGGTCTGCCGATATTCCGCATTCCACAGGAGAACAAACATGGGTTTTCTGACCGGCAAGAAGCTGCTCATCACGGGCGTTCTGTCCAACCGCTCCATCGCCTACGGCATCGCCCGGGCCTGCCACCAGCAAGGCGCAGAACTCGCGTTCAGCTATGTGGGCGAGCGCTTCAAAGACCGCATCACCGAGTTTGCCGCCGAGTTTGACTCGAAGCTGATTTTTGACTGCGACGTGGCCAGCGACGAGCAGATCGAACGCATGTTCACAGACCTCGCCCAGGCATGGCCTAAATTTGACGGCTTTGTGCACAGCATTGGTTTTGCGCCACGCGAAGCGATTGCCGGCAACTTCCTCGAAGGCCTCTCGCGCGAAGGTTTCCGCATTGCGCACGACATCAGCGCCTACAGCTATCCGGCCATGGCCAAAGCCGCGTTGCCTTACCTGAACGACAAGTCGTCGCTGCTCACGCTGTCGTACCTGGGTGCGCTGCGCTCCATCCCCAACTACAACACCATGGGCCTGGCCAAAGCCAGCCTGGAGGCCTCGGTGCGCTACCTTGCCGAGGCCGTGGGCCGCACGGAAGACGGCCGCAGCATTCGCGCCAACGGCATCAGTGCGGGCCCCATCAAGACGCTGGCCGCCAGCGGCATCAAGGATTTTGGCAAGCTGCTCTCGCGCGTGGCCGACGCCTCGCCCCTGCGCCGCAACGTGACGATTGAAGACGTGGGCAATGTGGCCGCCTTCCTGCTGTCGGACCTGGCCAGCGGCATGACCGCCGAGATCACCTACGTGGACGGCGGTTTCAGCCAGACCGCAGGCTTGAGCGCTGATCAAGTCTGATCCTGGCAACCCCTGCGACTATTAGCAAAAATGGCTGCTATCGCTTATAAATAAAGCGCTAGCAGCTATTTATTTAATAGCACCAGCATATGCACCGCAGAAGCAGCCTAGGCTGGCTGGCGCTGTCTGCCCTGCCCTGCTTCGCGGCACAGGCCGCTGATGCTCCAGCCTTGCTGCTGGCGAATGTGTACCGGCCCGGCATCCCGCTGCAGGATTACTGGGTGAGCGAAAAATACGACGGCGTGCGCGGCTACTGGGACGGTCACACGCTGCGCACCCGCGGTGGCGAAACAGTGACAGCACCAGCGTGGTTTACTGCGGGCTGGCCCCCGATATCCATGGACGGGGAGCTGTGGGCCGGGCGGGGGCGTTTTACCCATGCACAGTCCACCACACGCCAGCAGCAGCCCAACGACGACGCCTGGCGCGCCATGCACTTCATGGTCTTTGACCTGCCCCGGCACGGGGGCGTTTTCGACGAGCGCATTCCCGCACTCAATGCCGTGGTCGAACGCATCAACCAGCCCTGGGTGAAAGCGGTGGCCCAAAAGCGGATAGCGACCGACACAGCGCTCCAGGCCCTTTTGCAACGCACCGTACGGGCGGGCGGCGAGGGCCTGATGCTGCACCGAGGCAGCTCGCGGTACCAATCTGGGCGCAGCGACGATCTCATCAAGCTCAAAACGCACGAGGACACCGAAGCCCGCGTCATCGCCCATCTACCCGGCAAAGGCCGCCACGCCGGGCGTATGGGGGCATTGCTGGTGGAGATGCCGTCAGGCCAGCGCTTTCGATTGGGGGCCGGTTTCACCGACGCACAACGAGAGACACCACCCCCGGTGGGTAGCTGGGTCACCTACCGTTTTCGGGGCACGCACGACAGCGAATTGCCGCGCTTTGCCAGCTTTGTACGGGTGCGCGAAGACATGCCACACTGATCCATAGCTATCTGTTTAATAGCTACAAGCGCTCATCCCTATTGCCTTATAGGCGCATTTCATTCGTATTCTTACGCCTTACCTGACGAGGAAAGCTAGCGCCCGGTTGCAGCAGGCCCCAAGGCCTGCCCTGCCCAGCCGATTCAGACGTTGCGGCCGTACGGCCCGTCGTCGCCCACTTGCACCAGATTTTCGGCGGTAGCCAGCGGCTTGGGGTTCGTCGGCGCATTGCCGTCAGCCACGCAATCAGCGTAGTAGCGCACCTGGCCCGCCTCATCCTCCACCTCGACCAGGCCATGGATATCGGTCTCAAACCCCGGGCACAGCTTCGCGAACTCGCGTGCGAACTTGAGATAGTCCACGATTTTTTTGTTGAACACCTCCCCCGGAATCAGCAGCGGAATGCCCGGTGGGTACGGTGTGACCAGGCCCACGGTAATGCGGCCTTCCAGGTGGTCGATTTCCACGCGCTCAGTGGTGCGGTGCGCGATGTGTGAGAACGCATCCGAGGGCTTCATGGCCGGGGTCAGGTCCGACAGGTACATCTCGGTGGTCAGGCGTGCAATGTCGTACTTGGCGTACATCTCGTGCACATGCTGGCACAGGTCCTGCAAGCCCATGCGCTCGTAGCGTTTGTGCTGCTGGCAGAACTCGGGAAGGATGCGCCACATGGGCTGGTTCTTCTCGTAATCGTCCTTGAACTGCTGCAAGGCAGTGAGCAGCGTGTTCCAGCGGCCTTTGGTGATGCCGATGGTGAACATGATGAAGAAGCTGTAGAGCCCCGTCTTTTCCACCACCACACCGTGCTCAGCGAGGTATTTGGTGACGATGGACGCGGGAATGCCCGTCTTGTCAAACTTGCCATCGAGGTTAAGGCCGGGAGTGACGATGGTCGACTTGATCGGGTCGAGCATGTTGAAGCCATCGGCCATCAGGCCAAAGCCATGCCACTTGCTCCCCACCTTCCTGCTCTTGCTATCGCTGCGCAGGATCCAGTCTTCTGCGCGGCCAATACCTTCATCGACCAATTTTTCAGGCCCCCAGACCTTGAACCACCAGTCTTTCTTGCCAAATTCTTCTTCCACCTGGCGCATGGCACGGCGGAAGTCAAGCGCTTCCAGAATGCTCTCTTCCACCAGCGCGGTGCCGCCCGGTGGCTCCATCATGGCCGCAGCCACGTCGCAACTGGCAATGATGCTGTATTGCGGCGAAGTGGACGTGTGCATCAGGTAGGCCTCGTTGAAGAGGTGCCTGTCGAGCTTGGTCGTCTGCGAATCTTGCACCAGCACATGGCTGGCCTGGCTGATGCCGGCCAGCAGTTTGTGGATAGACTGCGTGGCGTAGGT
Organism: Giesbergeria sp.; assembly: GCA_052172715.1. Taxonomy (GTDB): domain Bacteria; phylum Pseudomonadota; class Gammaproteobacteria; order Burkholderiales; family Burkholderiaceae_C; genus Simplicispira. The sequence goes on from JBQMQB010000076.1 coordinate 6,420, forward strand.
CACCGAATGCTGGGGCCGCGTGCGCTTCTTGCCCATGGCGTGGTAGCTGCCGTAGAACGGGTGAAACGCCGCGTGCGGCAGCCATGCCTCGTCAAAATGCAGGTTGTCGACGTAGCCATCCAACATGCCCTTGATGGTTTCGGTGTTGTAGAGCACGCCGTCATAGGTCGATTGCGTCAAAGTCAGCACGCGCGGCTTGACCTTTTTCGCGTCCACGCCCTTAAGCAGTGGATTGGCCTTGATTTTGGCCTGAATGGTGGCGGGTTCGAATTCGCTCTGCGGAATCGGGCCGATGATGCCAAAGTGGTTGCGGGTCGGTTTGAGGAATACCGGCACCGCACCAGTCATGATGATCGCGTGCAGGATCGACTTGTGGCAGTTGCGGTCCACCACCACCACGTCACCCGGCGCCACCGTGTGGTGCCAGACGATCTTGTTGCTGGTACTGGTGCCGTTGGTGACAAAAAAGCAGTGGTCGGCATTGAAGATGCGTGCTGCGTTGCGCTCGCTCTCGCCAATAGCACCGTTGTGGTCCAGCAGTTGGCCAAGCTCTTCAACCGCATTGCACACGTCGGCGCGCAGCATGTTTTCACCGTAGAACTGGTGGTACATCTGGCCCACCGGGCTTTTCAGGAATGCCACGCCGCCAGAGTGGCCGGGGCAGTGCCAACTGTACGAGCCGTCTTCGGCGTAGTCCAGCAGCGCCTTGAAGAACGGCGGCTGCACGCCCTCAAGGTAGCTTTTGGCCTCGCGAATGATGTGCTTGGCCACGAACTCGGGCGTGTCCTCGAACATGTGGATGAAGCCGTGGAGCTCGCGCAGGATATCGTTGGGCAAGTGGCGACTGGTTTTGGTCTCACCGTGTACATAAATGGGCACATCCACGTTCTTGCGCCGCACTTCCCCAATGAAACTGCGCAAGCTCTGTATCACCGGATCCAGGTGCGAGCCCAGGGTGAACTCTTCATCGTCAATCGACAAGATGAACGCACTGGCACGGCTTTGCTGCTGCGCGAACTGCGACAAATCGCCGTAACTTGTCACCCCCAGCACCTCAAAGCCCTCAGACTCAATCGCCTGAGCAAGTGCGCGGATGCCTAACCCGGAGGTATTTTCCGAGCGGTAATCTTCATCGATGATGATGATGGGAAAGCGGAACTTCATGCTGGGCCTCCGTGCCACCGTACACTCGCACGGCCAAAAAAAAGAAACAGCCGCGCAGTGTAAGGAATAACCCACCCTCCTCACCGCCCACGCGCGCCTTTTGACCCAGAATGCATGTTCGCGAACTCAACGCGCTGAAAGGAAGATGGCATGGAGGAATCCACAATTTGGTGGTTGCTGGCGGGTGCTGCCGTGGCGGTCGAGCTGCTGACCGGGACGTTCTACCTGCTCATGCTGGCATTCGGCCTCGCAGCTGCCGCACTGGCAGCCCATGCAGGCACACCGTTGGTGGTGCAGATCGTCACCGCCTCGGTAGTTGGCGGGGGCGCGGTAGTGGTCTGGCACTGGATCAAGCGGCCACGGCCGGGGGATCCTTCAGCACGCGCCGATCGCAGCGTAAACCTTGACGTAGGAGAGCTCGTCATGATCGACGCGTGGGAGGCAGAAGGTACCGCGCAGGTCAAATACCGCGGCGCCAACTGGACGGCGGTACACCGCCCCGGCGTCACACCCAGCGTCGGCATGCACCGCGTCGCAGAACTGGTGGGCAGCAGGCTGCTGGTGGACCCTGCCTAAGCTCACACAACAAAGAAAGAGAACTCCATGCAAGTCGCTATCGTCATCGCCATCATCGTCATCATCTTCATTGCCCGCTCGATCAAGGTGGTGCCGCAGCAAAACGCCTGGGTCAAAGAGCGCCTGGGCAAATACGCCGGCACACTCACGCCGGGCCTGAACTTCCTCGTGCCTTTCGTGGACCGGGTCGCCTACAAACACAGTCTGAAAGAAATCCCGCTCGACGTGCCCAGCCAAGTCTGTATCACGCGCGACAACACACAGTTGCAGGTCGACGGGATCCTGTATTTCCAGGTCACCGACCCGATGCGTGCGAGCTACGGTTCGAGCAACTACATCGTCGCCGTGACGCAACTGGCGCAAACCTCGCTGCGAAGCGTCATTGGCAAGCTTGAACTCGACAAGACCTTTGAAGAGCGTGACATCATTAACGCCCAAGTGGTGCAGGCCATCGACGAAGCCGCGCTGAACTGGGGCGTCAAAGTGCTGCGCTACGAAATCAAGGACCTGACGCCTCCCAAGGAAATCCTGCATGCCATGCAGGCACAAATCACGGCCGAACGCGAGAAGCGCGCCTTGATCGCTGCATCCGAAGGCCGCCGCCAGGAGCAGATCAACATCGCTACAGGTGAGCGAGAGGCCTTCATTGCGCGATCCGAAGGTGAGAAGCAGGCCGTGATCAACAAGGCCCAGGGCGATGCCACTTCGATTCTTGCGATAGCCGATGCCACCGCTCAGGCCATTGAACGCGTCGCCAACGCCATCCGCCAGCCGGGCGGCGAACAAGCTGTGCAGCTCAAGGTGGCAGAAAAAGCCGTGGAGGCGTACAGCAAGGTCGCAGCCGACGCTACCACCACGCTTATCGTCCCCAGCAATATGACGGAGGTATCGGCGTTGATCGGGTCTGCAATGAAGATGGTGCAAACATCCCAACGTGCAAGTTGAAGCAAAGAAGATGCGTCTGCGTATCGAACCAAAATCCATAGAGAGTGCCATCGCCATGGCATAATCGCAGGCTTCGGAGAGGTGGATGAGCGGTTTAAGTCGCACGCCTGGAAAGCGTGTGTGGGTTTATCCCCACCGCGGGTTCGAATCCCGCCCTCTCCGCCAGATA